>NZ_CP065800.1:3600000-3900000 GCF_023206215.1 Butyrivibrio fibrisolvens | reverse complement strand
GAAGAGCCCGCAAGTGCAGGCCGATTTACAATAGATGCTGTAGGAGTCAGTAAGTCCAAGCTTCCCTTTATGCTTATAGTAGATACCAAGTATATGGTAGCTATATTAAATGCATGTATTCATAACATGAAAGATTCTCGTGCGATATCCCAGAATATATGCTATTCACAGACTGCATCAAGATGTAGTGGTGATGAGGTATTTACCTATGACAAAGCTATAGTCCTTGATGATGAGAATGGTAAGATGTGGTTTGCTTCAGTTGCAGATGATACTAATATACTTACTATGTTCCGTGATTTTATTTCCAATCTTTCATCCAATACCAATATTGCAAGCCTTGATGCTATCAAGGCTATCCTTGATGAGGCCGGAAGTGAGTATAATCCCTCACGAGGAATAGACAAGGATGATAACAGAGCCTGGGATGAAGGTTTTGATTATGCCAAGAATCATATACTCCCTATGCTTGAAAGCGGGGCTATGGCTGTTATGTATACAGAAGAGGAGATTCCTGCGATCAACAGATTCTCTAAGCTCTTTGGGCTGTCTACAGAGAGACTTGAAAGAGATATGTACTATTATTATCATTACATCTATCTTCAGGGCAAGTGCTGGATACCGGCGACAGAATCTGACGGAAACTGGGACCGTATCATAAGCCTTCGCAGCATGCTCAAGAATAACGGAGATGTGGTTCTTCAGTGAAAAAAAGTTAGTTAATAATAAGTGCGCCTCAGTTTGCAAAATGCATTCTGAGGCACTTTTCATTACTAACCCAAGCTTGCCATAGAGCCGGTGCAGTATCCCCAGTAAAGCTTTTGGGGATACTGCACCGACTAAGCAGCAATTCAAGTTATATTGCGCTAAGTGTGAATTCATTTGAGCTTTCGCAGGGATAGAAGCGTACCCTGTATATTTCATGTTTCCAGGTCTTTTGAAGGCGTGGATCAGTTACAGGTATTGCCTCTATCTCGTATCTGCCGGCTCCAGTGACCTTAAAGGTGCATAGATCGCCGATCTTAAAGATTCCGTCTGTACTTGGATCTTCTGATAACTTAACTTCCGGCTTTTCATAAGTCATGAAGTTAAGAATGATATCTTTATTGTCAGCATCATCTTCAAATTCCCAGCTGTCTTTGATGACTAGTTTACATTCAGATATTAAAGATGCATACCTTTTGTATGATCTTAGCTTGCATTCCTGCGGATATGCATCCCGGATATCAAGTTCTATGCTGGTAAGATCATCAGATACGTGTACGTTGCTTGCATGATAATCTACTCCCGGAAGCTGGTCGTATCCTGCAATAGTGGGAAGATTGTGATAACCTGACTGCATAGTCCATATCTCGTAGCGTCTTTCTGAGAAGGTCTTGGCAGTATAACTTTCAACACCGACATCTATTAGAGCAGGTTTGTTCTTGGCATATAAAATAACACTTCCCGTATCATTGTGATTGTGACTGTCATCATTGTCACCTGCTTTGACTGACAGCGCTATATCGCCATGCCTTGTTACAAATACACCGGCGCTTTCATAGTATACATTACCTGCGGGTATCTGATCAGGGTTCTCTTTGGCATAGTTTAGGATCTCTTTTTCATACATTATGGTCAGCAGCCTGTAGGAGAGATTGATCTCATCCTTAAGATAGTGCTCATCTAAGACTTTGACAGTGGCAGAACTATCAGTAGATGACTTTGCATGGCTGTCTAATGAAGCCTTGAAATCCAGCGCAGCATATGACATGAGAGACGGACTGTCAACCATTTTGCCAAGAAGGTATTCTCTTGCGCCGGCAGGCTCTAATATTGGAGCGCAGTCTGCATAGTTAAGATAAAAACTACCATGAATATGAACATTGGAGATATATTCTGCGATATTTTTGATCTTGGCATTCTTCATACAGCCTTTGAAAGCGCCATCTGTCATGAGGTCCAGAAGATAAGTTGTGATATACATGCACAGCCCGGCATGATGATAGTACATAGCCCCTTCATCACAGCATCCGTCATCGCCGTAGTCTTTGAGAAAATAATCTACAGATCCTGCAGCTTTGCTTAGAATGTCTTCTAAAGGTATAGTGGGATCGTCCATCTGGGCAGTAGTAAGAAGGATGTTCTGAGTACACCAGATAGTCCAGTTGCACATAGGCTCGTCTTCCCTGCCCATCCACCAGAAATGTTCATTAAGATATGGCTTTATGATACGCTTTGTAAGCTCGGAATTAATACGATGACAGATCTCCTCAGATACACTGTCAAGTTTATCTTTAAGGACATAGGAGATAGTAGCAAGCTGAGCCCCTGTCTCGCAGGCAAAAAGTTCAATTATAGGCCTGTCAGTATCAGGCAGTATATTCTGAGGAGTATCGCGCTTATATGAGTTATGTGCAGGAAGCTGCCAGGCGCTTTCCTCACATATGCTATAGATCCCGTTTATGATATCATCGACAAAACGCCCCTTATCTTCGCACAATTCACCGAGTACAAGCGAATTAAGCACACGTCTTTTGTTAAAATAAACATCTTCAAAACGCACCCTGTTCCCTGTACGCTTAAAGTCCATAAATAAAGTTGCAGGAATAGGAGCAAAACTATATTCAAGATAATGCTCAGCATCTTTGATAAGATACTTCCTGGCATTTTCTGTAATACTCCCCCTTAAATCATCCCAAAGATCAGTTATTGCATGAACATTACCAGCTCTTGACAGAGCATCCCTATACAAATATTCCATATGTATCCCCCATAGATAATAATATGTGTTTTTTAAGATGAATTATACCATTTCGATAATACCAAAACTATAATGCAAAACCACCTTTTGTCCGAAAAAAGATATAGGCTTTAAGTCCCAAATACGGCCTGTTGAGGTGACAATGAAAAAGCTTGGATTCTTAAAAAGATTCATGCCTTGCCTTGCCCTATGCCTGAGTATTATGGCGGGAATGGGACTTTTTGTCATGCACTCATATGCAATCCCTATGATACAGGCCGGAGTAATATCAGGCGTATATGATGACGAAAAAGAGATAAAAGAAAATGAGTCAGATGTTGATAATACAGAATCAGATATAGATTTAATATCAGATACTGATGAAAAAGAAACTGCACCAAAAGACTCTTATGTGGCCGATGACAAAGAATTTACTTATATGCAGTATGCCCGCGAAGATACCAGGATCAATGTTCTCATATTAAGTTCCTATAGTATGAGAGATACTATAGTCGAGCCTGAAATTCAGGGCATCAATAATATCCTTTCTGAATCAAGTTATAACTTGAGCTTTGAATTCATGGATTCAAGGCGTTATGACTCTGAAGAAGATATCAGGATCTACTATTCCTATCTTTCCAACAAACTTTTAAGTGGCAAAAAATATGATTGCATCATATCCCTTGATGATGCTGCACTTTCTTTTTTGCTAGATCATGATGAACTTATCGATGGCGTGCCTGTAGTATATATGGGAATACAGGATGATGCCAATATAAAGGCTGCTAAGGAGTATGATAATGTTACCGGTATTACAGAAAACTATGACTTTGAGGGCAATGTTAAGGCCATCCACAACATGCTTCCCAAAGTTAAAAAGTTTTATGTAGTGACAGATAACAGTTATATAGGAAGGCTGGATCAGGCAGAATTTATTGAACTGGAAAAGAAATATAGCGAATTTGAATGGATATTTGTCAATATCTCTGAGACAGATATGACCATTGCCTGTGAGCTTCTTAAGAATCTGTCATCTGATAGTGTTGTTATATTAAGTGATGCCTACGAGACAAGTGATGGCATGGTCAACAGCTTTTTGTACAATGCACTGATACTTACACAGAGTTCTTCTGTGCCTGTGTTCTGCTTTGCATATGATCTTACAGATAAGGGAGTTGCAGGCGGAATAGTCTATGATTCAGTCAAGGCAGGAGAGATGGCTGCTATCATGGCAATGCAGATAATAAATGGCAGAGATCCAAGGGATATTACTGTAATAGACAAGACACCGACAATCCCTGTATATGATAAGGATATTCTTGATAGATATGGTATAAAAACGTCTTCACTTCCCAAGTGGAGTACCATAAGGAATGCTCCTCTGTCATTTGCCGAATTCATGAAAGAATACCATAACATCATAATACCTTGCATAGTGATCATTGTAGTAATATTCCTTGAGATAATACTTCAGAGCAGACGCCGCCAGAGATTCCTTTCAAGAGACTATCTGACCGGTCTTCCTAACAGAGGATATCTTGATGATAAGATGCGAGGGATATCTGCCGGCAAAGATCATTATGGGTTCATACTTGTAGATATAGATGACTTTAGATCCATCAATGACCTTTATGGCAATAATGCAGGAGACAAGGTCATCGTTGAGACTGCATCAAGGCTTAAGGCAAGTGCTTCTAAAGATAGCATTATAGGAAGACTTGGAGGCGACGAATTCATAATTTTGTTAAAAGAATCTTCTGTAGACAATATAGAAGAATACTGCCGCAGTATCATCAGATCTTTTGACGAGCCTGTCACACTTGATAGTCAAAGCTTTGCAGTTAATGTTACTGTGGGCGCTACGCTTAGAACTCCTTCCATGGACAGTCTGAGTGCGTTTAATAATGCAAGTGAAGCATTAAGATATGCCAAGGACAAACTTCGACACAATTACTATTTCTTCAATCAGGATCTTGGCAAGGCTCAGGTTAGAAGACGCAAGATCAAAGCAACTATAGAAGAGGCTCTTTCTGATGATGGATTTGAGATCTTCTATCAGCCTCAGTTTATAACGGGAACAGATAAGCTCTTTGGCATGGAGGCTTTGGTACGTCTTAAGAATAATATTGCAGGTCCGGGAGAGTTCATACCTGTTGCAGAAGAGAATATGTCTATCATCAAGATAGACAGGGTAGTTACTCACAAGACCATCAAACAGATAGGTGAGTGGCTTGGAAAAGGTTACAATGTGCCTTCCGTATCCATTAATTTTTCTAATCTTCAGTTAAGTGACAGGGGATATCCCAATTATGTATTTGAAAAGCTCTCTTCATATAATATCGATCCTTCGTATATAGTCATTGAGATAACAGAAAGCTCATTCCTTACAACTTCAAGTGCTACGACAGACTATTTTAACCAGTTTACAGAAGGTGGGATAAGGCTTTCCATAGATGATTACGGGACGGGCTATTCATCCCTTAGCTATCTTAACAGGCTTCCATTCTCGTGCCTCAAGATAGATCAGTCGCTTATAAGAACAGAGCCTACCAAGGAGAACCTGTTCATGATCGAGAAGATCGTAGAGATTGCTCATTCAAGGCATTATAAGGTTGTTGCAGAGGGTGTTGAGACAAGTCAGCAGGAAGAATTCCTTAAGAGCATAGGCTGCGATGCAACCCAGGGCTTTATGAGGGGTAAACCTATGAGAGCAGAGGATATAGAGAAGATTCTTGCAAGGACATAATGCTGTATTGTAATGCGTCATATATTTGAAGTTGTACACGAAGGTAAGGAAAGGGGTAATTTATGGGAAAAAAGAAGTTATCTGTAATAGTGTCTGCTATTATGTCTTTTATTCTACTTATGTTCCTTTTGGCTCCTAATACATCTTTAAATGCAAAAGCCAAAGATGTCATGACTCTTAATGCTTCAAGCAGCATAGATACTGAAGTCAGAGCTGTCTGGTTTTCTTTTCGCGACTGGCAAAAATATCTTCAGGGCAAAGATAAAGATTCTTTTACCAAGGCTTTTGAAACTATAACAGACAATATCCTGGGCGCAGGCTGCAATACGCTGATAATGCATGTAAGATCTCACAATGATGCGGTATATCCTTCCAAGATCTATCCCTGGAGTACAGAGATGCTGATGGGGACAGATCCCGGATATGATCCTCTTAAGATCATGGTAGATATCGCTCATAAAAAGGGGCTGTCCATACATGCCTGGATCAATCCTTACGGATTTAGAAACGGCGAATACTGCGGAGATGCAAGTCTTGCCACACATGATAATATTGTTGCGGGTATCGATGAGATACTTAGAAATTATAAGGTTGATGGGATCCACTTTGATGACTACTTCCCGGTGATGGATGCATCTGTTCATAACAGCCTTGTTGCGGATGTGTATAAGACCTGCCACAAATACGGTAAAGTATTCGGAATAAGCCCTACTGGCAATGTTGACAATAACATTGCAAAGGGGGCAGATATCGTAACCTGGATGTCAGTCCCCGGGTATATCGATTATATAGCTCCACAGATTTACTGGACCAACATGTATTCAAGAGATGGCAGTGTTACGCTTTTTTCAAACAGACTGCTTCAGTGGATCACGCTTAATAAGCTTGGTCTTCCTATGTATGTAGGTCTGGCATTATATATGGCAGAGGTTAAGCCTGCATCAGATCTTGGCTGGAGCTTATCTGATGCCAATATCATGTATCAGGTTATGGAGCTTAGAAACAATAATCAGCCGGGTTTTATACTCTATAGCTATAATAGCCTGTTATCTCCTGCGTGTGCGGCGGAGCTAAATCATCTTAAGGGGCTTTACAATACGCCGCCTTTGTATGGCTTCGATACAGCGGGAGATAAAGCAGATGATAAAGAAGTAGCCTATGAAAATGCTTCTGATAATACTTCTGATAATACAACTGGTAATAATGCTGTTGATAATAATGCAACTGATAATGATGCTGATATAAATGCGACTGAAAACTCTCAAAGCGATAATATCTATAATGCGCACATATATACAATTGCTATAGATCCGGGGCATCAGGCAAGGGGGGATTATGACAAGGAACCTGTAGGACCGGGCTCATCTATTATGAAGACCAAGGTAGCAGGAGGAACCAAAGGCGTATCTACAGGGATTCCTGAATACGAACTTACCCTTGATATAGCATTACTTCTTCGTGACGAGCTGCTATTAAAGGGTTATAATGTTGTCTTGGTGCGCGAATCAAACGATGTCAATATCAGTAATGCCGAAAGAGCCCAATTGGCTAATGCATCATGTGCAGATATATTTATAAGGCTTCATGCAGACGGTAGTGATAATAGCAGTGTTACAGGTGCTACAACTTTATGTCAGAGTCCTTCCAATCCATACAATGCAGACCTGTATCAGAGCAGCAGACTATTATCAGAATGTATCCTGTCAGGATATACGCAGGTAACAGGTATTAAGAGCCGCGGAGTATCAGAGACAGATACCATGACAGGTATCAACTGGTCCAGGGTTCCGGTTACCATAATCGAGATGGGATTTATGACCAATGCATCAGAAGATCAGAAAATGAATGATGATGAGTTCCAAAAGCTTATGGTAGAGGGGCTGATATATGGCATAGATATGTACTTTGCGCAGAATTAAAACTTGGTTACAGAAAGAGAAGGTGTTTATTTTGAAAAAAGTTTTAGGCAGTAATAGTATACTTCGAAGAATCGCTATGATGATGGTACTTGTGATCGCAGTATCGCTTGCATATACCAATACTATAGATTCATCAGCAGAAGGTGCTCCTGAAATAGTGTCTTTTGAAGGGATTTATACCTATGAGCGTATGCTTCTTGATGCGCAGGCACTTAGCACGTATTATCCGGATGTTGTCAGCTATGAACTTAGGGCGCAGACTGCTCTTGGACACCAGATACTTGTGCTTAGACTTGGTAATCCGAGTGCTCCCAGACAGATTCTGGTGCATGCTTCAATCCATGGAAGGGAGTATTATGTAACACCTCTTGTCATGAAGATGGCAGAGTATTACGCAGCTAATGAAAAAGAGCTTCTATCTACAACCTGTTTTACCATAGTACCTATGGTCAATCCTGACGGCGTCTCTATAGCTCAGAGCGGCGCAAATGCAGCATCTGATGCTAATTATCAGGCTTTTATAGGTTTCATAGGTCATTATAGTGCCTGGAAGTCCAATGCTAATGGAGTTGACATCAATCGCAATTTCCCGATTGGTTTCGGACTTGCAGAAACCAGGATGCCTTCCAATTCTTATGCCTTTTATGAAGGAATAGCTCCTTCATCGGAAGTTGAGACTACGGTTTTGGAGCAGCTCCTTTCAGAGAATAGCTTTGACTGTTATCTTGCTTATCATATGAGAGGGAATCTTATCTATTTCTATGCACCTACATGTAGCCCTGAAATGTTTGCTATGTCACAGCTTATAGCTGCAACGGTTCACAACTCTACCGGATATAGGATTGATGTGGATCTGTCTGATACGCATCCAAATGGTTCATTTGCAGACTATGCTCAGATCATGTGCGGTGTTCCGGGATGTACTATAGAGTGTGGCACGACTCTTCCTCCGGCAGGCGCGGATCAGGTTGCGGGATTCTACTCAAGGAATCTTTACAGTTGGAAGAATGTTGCAAATCTCTTTGCCGGCGAGGCTTGAGTAATATAACACATATGCTGATAATAGCAGCTGAGACTTATCTTGTAGTCGAAGCTGCTATTATTGTTTTATGGTATTAATTATTAAAATTCTCGAAAATAAAGAATAAAATTATATAAAGTGATCATTGTAAAGTGCGTAAAATGGCGGTAAAATTTTCTAGCTTATGTTTTTGTGACATGAAAGGATCTTTATTTCGAAGAGATTTTAATTATAAAAAGGGGATAAGAACCATGAAAAACGATGCTTTAAAACCTATGCTGTTCACTACGCTCAAAGATTATAATAAAGCGCAGTTTGTTAAGGATGTTGTTGCAGGTATCATTGTTGCTATTATTGCACTTCCTTTGTCTATCGCACTTGCACTTGCTTCGGGAGTTGGTCCTGAACAGGGTATCTATACTGCCGTTATCGCAGGATTCCTTATTTCATTTCTTGGCGGTAGCAGAGTTCAGATAGCAGGTCCTACAGCTGCATTTGCAACAATAGTAGCAGGTATAGTCCAAAGAGAAGGCATGTCAGGTCTTGCTCTTGCTACAGTGCTTGCAGGTATCATACTTGTCATCATGGGTCTATTAAAACTTGGAAGTCTTATCAAGTTCATTCCATATACTATTACAACAGGATTCACAGCCGGAATCGCGGTTACTATCGTGATCGGACAGATCAAGGATTTTCTGGGACTTACATATCCTAAGGGAACTGTGACTGTAGAAACTGTAGACAAGATAGGAGCTATCGTTTCTAATATAGGAACTGTTAATATTCAGGCGCTTATAGTTGGTATCGTATGCCTGGTGGTTCTGATCGTATGGCCTTATATCAATAAGGTAATACCGGGATCTTTAATAGCTGTTATCGTAGGCGTGATCATGGTCAAGGGATTTGGTATGAAGGTTAATACCATAGGAGATCTGTATACTATAAGTTCAGGACTTCCTTCTTTTACAATGCCTCAGTTCTCACTTGCATCTATCAGAAATATACTTCCGGATGCATTTACGATTGCTATACTTGCAGCGATAGAGTCACTTCTGTCATGTGTTGTTGCTGATGGTATGATAGGCTCTAAGCATAGATCCAATATGGAACTTGTAGCTCAGGGTGTTGGTAACATAGGATCAGCACTCTTTGGAGGAATCCCTGCAACAGGAGCTATCGCAAGAACAGCAGCCAATGTCAAAAACGGTGGTAAGACACCTGTAGCCGGAATGGTTCACGCTATAGTTCTTGTACTTGTTCTTGTAGTACTTATGCCTTATGCGGCACTTATACCTATGCCTACTATTGCAGCTATACTTTTCATGGTTGCCTACAATATGTGTCAGTACAGAGCTTTCATTCACCTTGTAAAGACAGCACCTAAGAGCGATATCATAGTTCTGGTCCTGACATTCGTACTTACTGTAGTATTCGATCTTGTTGTTGCTATTGAGATCGGTATGCTTATATCAGGTCTTCTGTTCGTTAAGAGAATGAGTGAAGAGTCTGAAGTAAGAAGCTGGAAATATGTTGATGATGAAGAGCATGACGCTGACGCCATAAGACTTCGTGAAGTACCAAAGGCTGTAAGTGTATACGAAATAAGCGGTCCTATGTTCTTCGGCGTATCTGATATGCTTGCAGACATAACTGTTAGGGAATCAACCAAATGTCTTATCATCCGTATGAGAGGTGTACCTGCACTTGATGCTACAGCTATGAGAGCTCTCGAGCAGACCTATGATAAGATCACATCAGGCGGAACAACAGTCATATTCTCACATGTCAATGAACAGCCAAGACATACAATGGATAAGGCCGGATTCATTGCCAAGGTTGGAGAAGAGAACTTCTGCAACAATATCGATGCTTCACTTGAAAGAGCAGCGCAGCTGATCAAATAACCTCGATAGCCCCTGGGGGCGGAGTCAAGGAACCACCAAAAACAAAGTTTCTGATGGTCCCTTGACTCCGCCCACAGGGGCTATTTTGGCTACCGGTAATGGTCGATCATCCAAGTATTCGCTTTTTCATGTCTTCATCGGATTCGTAGATAGCTCTTTCGCCGCCGATGTATTTGGGCCTTGTCCTTGCTGCAAGGACATTGGCACTTCCTATTTTGTTATTAGTAAGCTTTACAGGCACAGCGACCCTTTTTAGATTCATTCCTATAAGGGTTCCGCCTATATCGATTCCGGCATCTGCCTGAATCTCTTCAAGAGCAACAGGCTCCTTGAAGGTATAATAAGCACAGGTAGCAAAAGAGCCACCGGCCTTGGGCTGCGGAACTACGCATGCAATATGGTTCTTCATACCAATAGAAACTGCGCACTCTTTTTCTACAATGATAGCCCTGTTAAGGTGTTCACAGCACTGGGATGCAAGATAGATCCCCTTTTGGTTTAGCTCATCATATATTGCGCCAAAGACTGCCTTGGCAACTTCAAGACTTGAATTGGAGCCTATCATATCTCCGCAGATTTCGCTGGTAGAGCATCCTACTACGAATACCTGCCCTTTACTTATACCTGAAGCTTCTACGATTTCATTGATACAGGCTCTTGCCTGAGAAGCTATTTTATCAAGGTCAAGTGTCGTGGTTCTGTAAACATCTTCTTTGTTAGTCATTAAAATCATCCTTCTTTCCCAAAAGTCATAAATAGGCATACATTATTGCGCATATAACCTTGTGACTTATGATACTATAAACTGGAACTATTATAATATCCAGTTTTGGTATTTTGCACAAGACCAGCTTGCGGCAGGTGCAGGAGTGCGGGGAATTTGATAATATTTAAGTTATATCTAGTCTTTAAACGAAGGGAATGATCATGATAGATAAATTTGAAAGAACAAAAATACTTCTTGGTGATGAGTCCATGAAAAGACTTTCAGAATGCCGCGTAGCGGTATTTGGCGTAGGCGGCGTGGGCGGCTATGTATGTGAAGCGCTTGCAAGAAGCGGAATAGGTCAGATCGATCTGATAGACAATGACAGAGTCTGCTATACCAACCTTAACAGGCAGATAATTGCGCTTAACTCCACAATAGGCAGATACAAGGTAGATGTCATGGCAGACAGAATCAGGGATATCAACCCGGATTGCATCGTTAATGTTCATAAGACTTTCTATCTTCCACCTGAAGCCAGAAGCATGAAGCAGCTTAGCGTTTCTGCAAATGCATCTGATACAGATAGAAACAAAGGTCAAACAGAAAATGGAAATGCTTCTGATGATACAGATAAGAAGATAACAGGAGAGAAGTTTGATTTTGCTACTTATGATTATGTTGTTGATGCCATAGATACAGTAACAGGCAAGATAGGACTTATAGTAGAGTGCAGCGAAGCAGGAACACCTATTATAAGCTCCATGGGCGCCGGCAATAAGCTTGATCCTAGCGCATTTGAAGTATCTGATATCTATAAGACATCAGTGGACCCTCTTGCCAGAGTTATGAGAAGAGAACTTAAAAAAAGAGGTATCAGGAAGCTTAAGGTGGTCTATTCCAAAGAAGAACCCGTGGGAACAGGTGCTGAGGGTACCGGAAGAAGGCGTAGAACCCCGGGATCTATAGCTTTTGTGCCATCTGTTTGCGGTCTTATCATCGCCGGCGAAGTTATTCGTGACCTATCGGATAAAAGTTGATATAATAGTACAGCTATTATGCAAAAAAATCTGAAATGCCGCTTTTCAGATTATAGAATACAAGGTAAATGAGTTTTTTGCGGCTTTTTATGAAAGGTTTTTGGTTTTATGAGTAGTACCATTACAATCGAAGAGATGCTTCTGGATACCAGAAATAAGCTTGTTGTCGATGTTAGAAAAAAGGATGACTTTGACAAGGAAACATATCCTGATGCCATTAACATATTCTGGGAAGATTTTATGGAGCATAAGGATGAGCTTCCCAAGGATAGGCCTATTTATCTTTTGTGTTATTCAGGACGCAACTCTGAAGATATAGCAGATATCCTTTCTGAAGAGGGATATGAGATATACAGCGTCGAAGGCGGCTATTATTCATGGCTTCGAATAAAGCTTGAAATGTTCATGAAGGACGGCGAAGCATCCGATAAGCGCTGCAAGGATATAGAGCATAGCATTATCAAGAAGTTCAGAAAAGATATCTGGAGTCAGTTCACCAAGGCAATCAATATATATGACCTTATACAGGATGGTGACAGGATAGCTGTGTGCATCTCCGGTGGCAAGGATTCCATGCTTATGGCCAAGCTCTTTCAGGAGCTTCACAGACATGGCAAGCAGAATTTTGAAGTAGTATATCTTGTAATGAATCCCGGATACAATGATATAAACTATCAGACGATTCTTAATAATGCAAAACTTATGCAGGTTCCTATTACTGTATTTCGTTCTGACATATATAATATTGTTGCTAAGGATGATATAGCCAAGGCAGGAAGCCCCTGTTATCTGTGCGCTCGTATGAGAAGAGGCGCTTTGTATCAGAAGGCAAGGGAGCTTGGATGTAATAAGATAGCACTTGGTCATCATTATGATGATGTAATAGAGACAATCCTTATGGGAATGCTCTATTCCGGACAGGTTCAGACTATGATGCCCAAGCTTCACGCTACCAACTTTGAAGGTATGGAGCTTATAAGACCTCTTTATCTTATAAGAGAAGAGGATATTATAAAGTGGCGTGACTACAATGGACTTCATTTCATCCAGTGTGCATGCAGACTTACAGAGAGCTGCGCCAGCTGCGGCGGAACAGAGCAAGGTTCCAAACGCGGTGAGATCAAAGGTCTTATTAAGGAACTTAGGACAAAGAGTCCATATATTGAGAGCAATATCTTTAAGAGCGTAGAGAATGTACATATCAATGCAATCATGGGATATAAGACTCCTGATGGTGCAAGACACAGTTTCTTTGATGACTATGATAATAAATGAAAAGACGCATTTTCCTCTGTATAGCATATAAAGAATTTATATATATTTGGTAATACCAAGGCAATCTTTGCATGGAAACAACATGGAGATAGCATGGAGAGAACTTACATTGCAATAGATCTTAAATCTTTTTATGCTTCTGTTGAGTGTCAGGAGAGGGGGCTTAATCCTCTTACGGCCAGGCTGGTCGTGGCAGACTCGTCCAGAACCAGTAAGACTATATGTCTTGCGGTATCTCCGGCACTTAAGGCTTATGGGATTCCTGGACGCGCCCGCCTTTTTGAAGTAGAACAGAAGGTAAGTCAGATTCAAAGGTCAACAGGAAAAAAGATAGATTATATTGTAGCTACACCTAGAATGCAGCTGTATATGGACTATAGTGCCAGAATATACAGTATATATCTTAAGTATATAGCGCCCGAGGACATACATGTATATTCTATAGATGAGGTGTTCATGGATGTCACAGGCTATCTTAGAACCTATAAGATGACAGCTCATGAACTTGCCATGACTATGGTAAGGGATGTACTTAAAGAGACTGGTATTACGGCAACAGCCGGTATAGGAACCAACATGTACCTGTGCAAGGTAGCAATGGACATAGTTGCCAAGCATATCCCTGCTGACAAGGACGGAGTCAGGATAGCAGAGCTTGATGAGAAGAGTTATAGATATAAACTTTGGGATCATAGACCGCTTACTGATTTCTGGCGCATAGGAAGAGGGTATGCCAGAAAACTTGAAGCACATGGCATGTATACTATGGGAGATGTAGCAAGATGCGCTATAAGAGATGAGGAGCTTTTATACAAGCTTTTTGGTATAAATGCAGAACTATTGATAGATCATGCTTTTGGAATAGAACCCGCGACTATTGAAGAAATCAAAGCTTATAAACCTGAGAATAATTCTGTATCATCAGGACAGGTGCTTCATTGTCCTTATGATTTTGCAGGAGGCAGGCTCATAGTAAGGGAGATGACAGATCTTCTGGTGCTGGACCTTGTTGACAAAAAACTTGTTACAGACCAGATAGTACTGACTATAGGATATGATATCAGTAACCTTACTGATCCTGATATTCAGAAGAAGTACAAGGGAGCTGTTACAACGGACTATCTGGGAAGGACGATCCCTGAACATGCTCACGGAAGCGCTAATATGCAGGAGTTTACATCTTCTACGGCCAAGATCATGGACGCTGTTATGGCTTTATACGACAGGATTGTCAATAAGGATCTTCTCGTAAGACGTATCAATATTACTGCTAACCATCTCAAGGATGAGAAGGACCTGTTACAGGAAGATTCCTATGAGCAGATGGATCTTTTTACAGACTATAAGGCCGTTGAAGAAGAAAGAGCCAAAGAAAAAAAGATCCGAGAAAGAGAAAGACGTGCTCAGGAAGCAGTCCTTGCCATCAAGAAAAAGTATGGTAAAAACGCTATTCTAAAGGGCATGAACCTTGAAGAGGGTGCGCAGACAATTGCAAGAAACTCTCAGATAGGCGGTCATAAAGCCTGATATATGAGATGACAGGTACATACCAATAGAGCGGGATATATGAGCTTTTATTGTTTTCTTTAGAAAGAAGCATTTTATGGATCATGAACTTACTGAAAAAGAAAAACTAACAATAAAAAAATATTCTGATATAATAGATGCGCAGCGCCCTGTGTCACTAAAGCATCCTGCTATGGACAAGATGAAGAGAGCTGCGCAGTTTTCGCCCTTTGCTGCTCTCACAGGCTATGAGGATACCGTTGAGAGTGCCAGGGATCATTTCGTCAAAGACCTGGAGCTTTTGGGGGAGCATATGGAGAATATTGACGATTAAGATATAAAAAATAACTGATAATAAGGACTGCTTTGATAATTATAGATACTAATACACATTATAAGGAGAACTAAAAAACTATGGGAATGAATCCGGCAATCATGATGAAACTTATGCAGAGGCTTAACATATTTAGGACACAGCATCCTAAATTTCAGGCATTTCTTGGAAGCGTAACACAAGGTGCGATAAGAGAGGGAAGCGTAATAGAGATCAAGGTAACAGATCCTGATGGTGGAGAATATATTTCCAATATAAAACTTACAAGAGAAGATATAGAAACAGTAGACATGCTCAAAAATATCAGAGAATGATTGTATACGACACTCCTTAGGGCAGTGACGTATGTTTGAAAAATGCGAAGCTTCAGATTATAAGATCCTATGACAGTTGCGTTTTTTGATTGAGATATGAATTGTTTTTGAATAGGAAATAGTTTAAAATAGAATATTGTAAGCGCTTACATGGAGGTGATGCGTCAGGGGTATTTTAGTGATAAGGATAGGAGATCGGTATTGTTTTATGTCGTGGGATATCAAAAAAGTTTTTCTTTTTTTTCTTGTAGTCTGTTTTTTTAGCGGTTTTCTTATGAATGATATTCCGGTATTTGCGGATGACAACAAGACTGTACGAGTCGGATATTATGAGAATGAGATATTCCAGGAAGGATCCGGCGAAGGCGTAGTCAAATCAGGCTATGCATATGAGTATTATCGCAAGATGTCCGAGTATACCGGATGGAAATATGAGTATATATATGGAACATACGCAGAGCTTTATAAGCAGCTTATTGATGGTAAGATAGATCTTCTTGCAGGTCTTGCAAGGACCGACGAAAGGGAAGAGATCATAGCCTATCCGGATGCTCCTATGGGAAGCGGTCTTTATAATCTTATCAAGCATGACTTTGATAATAGTGTAACTTCTGATCCGGCATCATTTGAAGGTCGCAAGATCGGAGTTTTGGACAGTATTCTTGTAAATGCTCTTAACGATTATCTTAAGGATCAGGAAGTCAGCGCTGATATTGTCTTATATGATGACTATGTGTCTTTGTTTGAAGATTTTGATAACGGAGAACTTGAGATCATCGCTGTTGAAGGTAATGGCGCATACAGTAGAGAAAATTCGGTGGTACTGTGTACTTTCGGATCTGCTGATTTCTATCTGTGTGTGAGTAAAGACAGACAGGACCTTTTGTTTGAGCTTAATAATGCTCAGACAATGCTTGCAAGCGAGGAACCCAATTATATCACCAATCTTCGTAATAGATATTTCTCTGGAAGTGTTTCAAGCCTTGCTTTTTCTGATACAGAAAAAGAGTGGATTATGGAAAATGACACTCTTGATGTTGGTTATCTTGAAAATCTAATGCCATACTCTGACACGGATGAAGATGGCAATGTTACAGGGCTGGTGAAGGACATGATTCCGCAGCTTTTCAATGATCTTAATATTAATGGAATAAGTATAAGATATCATGGATACAAGTCCTATGATGATATGATACAGGATATGGATGATCAGATCATAGACCTTGCATTTCCGGTAGAAGGAAGCCTTTTTTATTCCGAGGAAAATGGTATGTATCAGTCCAGTACTATACTATCTACCATCAATGAGCTGGTCTACAGGGGTACATATGATAGCACTTCTGAGAATATAATTGCGGTCAACAGAAACTGCGGACTTCAGTATTATTATATTATGGCAGTTCTTCCGGAAGCTAAGATCAAATACTATGATACTATTTTTGAATGCCTTGATGCTGTTATAAGCGGTGAAGCAGATGGTACGGTTCTAAATGGTCTTAGATCATACGATATTCTTAAGAATAGTAAGTATCATGATCTTTCGACAATGAAGATCGGTACTAAGGATGAGATATGCTTTGGTATAGAGATTGGTAATAAGGGACTTCTAAAGCTTGTAAACAGAGGATTAAGTGTAATAGATGAAGATTATGCCCTTAATATGGCATCCCGTTATACTGACAAGCTATATTCATATACGGTTAGTGATTTTCTAAAGGATAATTCAGAGATAGGTGTAACTATCCTTATCATAGCATTTCTTGTGATCCTTTTTATCCTTGTACTAGGGTATCAGCAGAAGATCGAAGAAGAGAAAAATCAAAGGGCATCTATTCAGAAAATATTCGATCAGATGATCATGGCTTTTGCCAAGATGATCGATAAAAAAGATGAATATACTAGCGGACACTCCTTCAGAGTTGCAGATTATTCCAGAAAACTTGCATCCAAGATCGGATACAGCAAGGCTCTTTGCCAGAAAGTCTACAACGTAGCTCTTCTTCATGATATAGGCAAGATAGCTGTGCCTAGCAGGATCCTTCATAAGCCCAATCCGCTTGATGATAAGGAGTATTCGATTGTCAAAGAGCACGCAAGCCTTGGAATGGAGATCCTTCAGGAGATAGATGCGTTTCCGGAGATATCTCTTGGAGCAGGTTACCATCATGAGAAATATGACGGAACCGGTTATCCGGAAGGCCTTAAGGGAGAGGAGATTCCAAAGATAGCACAGATCATATCCGTTGCAGATGCTTTTGATGCTATGTATTCGACAAGGCCTTACAGAAAGAGGATGAAACTTGAGGATTGCCTTGAAGAGATCAGAAAAGGAGAAGGAACTCAGTTCAATCCAAATATAGCAGAGGCTTTCATAGAACTGGTCCATGAAGGAAGGCTTGATGTTGATGAAGAGTCGTACGAAGATGTGCTATGGCGGTGATACTGCATCGGTGCTGCGTTAAATGGTGACGTATGCTTGGTAAGAGCGAAGTTTGATAAATTATAAAAATACTCGGCATAAGATGCTATATATGATAAGATGAAGTCAGGGGTATATGATTATTGCGCCTGACTTTTTTATTACAGATCTATATTCAGGTAATATCCATATCATGATGTATGGAGTATTCTGAATTGATCAATATAGTTCTATGGAGACTGGATATATGGCTTATGTGACACAATTTCTTGATATTGTACATGGATTTTCTTTGCTTGGTATTACAATAAGATTTATATTTGTAACTATAGTTGGTACTGTTGTAGGAATAGACAGAGAGATGAAGAACAGGTCAGCAGGTATCAAGACACATGTTCTTGTATGCATTGGAGCCTGCATGGTCAGTACTACCAGCCAATATGTAAGCATCATGTTTCAGGGAGTAGCCGGAGATATCAACAGACTTGGTGCCCAGGTAATAAGCGGTGTGGGTTTTCTTGGAGTAGGTACCATCCTCATAACAGGTAAGAATCAGGTTAGAGGACTTACAACTGCAGCGGGGTTGTGGGTATGCGCCTGTGTGGGCCTTGCAGCCGGTATGGGTTTTATAGAAGGAGCTACTATCGCTCTTTTATTTATTATTTTCACTCTGAAAATTTTGAATCTTGTAGACAATAAGATCCATATGTATGCCAAGAACTTTGAATTATATATTGAATTTGAGAATACTAAAAGTGTAAGATTCTTTATAGATGATATGCATAAAAAAGATATAAGTATCTATGAACTTAGCGTCAATAAAAGTGATATAAAAGGGCAGGGACCTATCGCTATAGTGAGAGTCGGCGTTAGCAATATCAAAGACAGACCCGCTTTTATAGATAATTTAAGAGAATATGAGTACATAAGTTTTGTTGAGGAACTCTGAAACAATATCATACTAAGATGGGAGAGAGTATATGCATCAGTCAGGAATCAACATGGAGCAGGTCAAGTCTTATAACAGGGCTATGATCATCAAGTACATATGTGAGCACAAGACGGCATCAAGAATTGATATAGCATCTGAATGCGGCCTTACACCTGCTGCAGTAACTCAGATAATAAGTCCTCTTATCAGAGATGAGATCATAGTAGAAGTAGGTACAAGCGGCAAGCAAAAAGGCGCCGGAAGAAGAAAAGTACTTCTTTCCATGAACTATGAGAATATATATTTATATTCGATCAATATAGGCCGCATAGAATCGTCTATAGCTATAACTGATATAAATGGCGATGTGGCAGCAATGACACATATACCTACAGATAACAAGGCTACGCCGGAACAATATCTAAAGGTAATTGCCAATGCTTGTGTCAAGCTTTCGGATGGTGTCAAGGAGCCGATCAGGAACAAGATAAAGGGAGCTAGCGTTGGGATTCCCGGTGTAGTTGATATTGAGAATGGAATAGCTGTAAGGGCATACGGAGTTTGGGAACAAAGCGTTTTAGTAAAACAGATCCTAGCCAAAGAGCTTGGCATGCCGGTTATAATTCAAAATGATGTCAATGCCTTTGCAAGAGCAGAACTCTTATTTGGAGACGGAAGATACAAAGATAATCTTCTTATCGTCAAATGGGGGCAGGGCGTTGGCGGAGCGATAGTCATAGATGGCAATGTATATGGTAATAAAGAGCGTAACACAGCAGAGATAGGTCATATGATAGTCGATCCACAGGGAGATATATGTAGTTGTGGCAAAAGAGGCTGTCTTGAAACAAGGGCTTCTTATAAGAAGCTAAATAGCATTATTCCTTTTGAACTGGAGGATTTTGCAGGTGCTTTTGAAAAAGGAGACGAAAAGCAGAAAAAAGAGCTTGAGGAAGTTATTTCACTTTTTGCCCTTGCTCTTGTGAATGCCTGCGAACTTGCAGCGCCTGAGAAAATAATTCTGTGTGGACCATTATTCAAGGATGAGCTTGTAAGAAATAAATTAAAACAGAGTATGAGCTTGATCGATCCGTCTTTTAAGAACGATAGGCTTATATTCACAAAATTCTATGACAAAGAAGAATATCTGGGACCTGTTGCGGAATTCTTGCATAGAGCGGTATTTGGTTTGAAGTTTTAGTTATTAACAGTTTTATCTGTATTATAAAAGCCCTGCGACAATTGCCGCAGGGCTTTATAGTCGGTGCACCATAAGGCACACGTAGTTGGCATATTCAGATTCTAAGTTCCTGACCATGGTCGTTTAGCCACTTACGATGTTTCTCATAATCAGGCATAACACTTTCGACAGTAGACCAGAAAGCTTTGGAGTGGTCCATATGCGTAAAGTGAGCCAGTTCATGAACCACTACATAGTCAAGAACTTCCGGAGGAGCCATGATAAGTCTCCAGTTGAAAGATAAGGTTCCGCTTGTAGAGCAGGAGCCCCATCTGGTCTTTTGATCTCTTATGGCGATCTTCTTGTGATGAACACCCATGATCTTTTCAAAATGTTGAACACGAAGAGGAAAATATTCTGAAGCGTTCTTTTTATATCTTTTTTCAAGAAGAGCACGTTGAGTATCGGTAAGCTCCGGCATATGCTTCTTAAGAGCTTCTTCCTTGACTTTCATCTCTTTGTGCTTCTCTACGATCCATCTTGCACGTCCTTCAAGCATATCATTGATAGTAGAATCGCTGGTACGAAGTGGTATTCTAAGCTCTGCACTTCCATCTGCGTTGACGATCACTGAGCCGGTCTTCCTCTTAGAGCGGATCACACTTACAGGAAGGCTGTGATGGCCGGATCTGTCAGAGTAATTGATATACTTGGTTACAGCTGCCTCACTATTTTTTTTCATATCCCAATAACCCTTTGAAACTCCTCACTATATGTAATGATAATCTCCCTGCAAGTAGTATAGCATAATGAAAAAATAGGTTAAGGCTTGACTTTTGCAAATCTTTATGAAGAACGAATAACATCGGTATAAGATGCTGAAAAATACAGGAAGATTGCGGGAATAATTCAGAAATGAAAAAATAGTTAAAAACAGTATTGACATCAAAGGAAGGGAAGAGTATTATTTTTTATAATCCTACTGAAAAAGTATGAATAGTATGAAAACAAAAATATTAAATAAATGACGGTCGAAGGGAGAATAGTATTATGGCTAACATCAAGAAATCTGCAACAGAACTTATAGGACACACACCTCTTCTTGAGCTTGTTAATTATCAGAACAGCGAGAATATCAAGGATGCAAAGATCATTGCAAAACTTGAATATCTCAATCCTGCAGGAAGCGTGAAAGATCGTGTAGCATATGCTATGATAGTAGATGCTGAAAAAAGCGGTAAGATCAAACCCGGGGCAACTATCATCGAACCTACATCAGGTAATACCGGTATCGGTATTGCTTCTGTAGCAGCAGCAAGGGGATACAGAGCTATCCTTACACTTCCGGATACAATGAGTGTAGAAAGACGTACTATCCTTCAGGCATATGGCGCTGAGCTTGTACTTACAGATGGCGTTCAGGGTATGAAGGGTGCTATCGCTAAGGCTGAGGAACTTCACAAGGAGATTCCGAATTCTATTATCCTTGCTCAGTTTGATAATCCGGCCAATGCTACAGCTCATAGAACTACTACAGGACCTGAGATCTGGGAAGATACAGACGGACAGGTTGATTATTTTGTAGCAGGTGTTGGTACAGGTGGAACACTTACAGGTGTTGGTGAGTTCTTAAAGAGCAAGAATCCTGATATCAAGATCATTGCTGTTGAGCCTGATACATCAGCTGTTCTTTCAGGTGAGAAGCCCGGACCTCACAAGATCCAGGGTATCGGAGCAGGCTTTGTTCCTTCTGTTCTTAATACAGAGATCTATGATGAGATAATCAGAGTACCTAATGAGAACGCTTTCGAAACAGGCAGAGCTTTTGCTAAAACAGAAGGTATCATGGTAGGTATTTCTTCAGGTGCGGCTTTATGGGCAGCACAGCAGGTTGCATCAAGACCTGAAGCTAAAGGTAAGAACATCGTGGTTCTTCTTCCTGATTCAGGAGACAGATACCTTTCTACACCTCTTTTTGCAGCAAAATAATTCAAGAGATATGATTCGTTATAGCCTCATGACGTGAGTAAAACGAGCGGCTGATGGTTCGGATTGATGGAGCCTTAGACATTAATTCGGGTTTTAAAATGGATCATTTTAAAACTGATCTCTTGAAAAATAATAGATAGGGATGGAATGAATTATGTCAGAATCTTTAATACAGGTCTTGAATGTCAGTAAGACATTTAAGACCAAGGAAGGCTCCGTAGAAGCTTTAAAGAATATAAGCCTTAATATTGAAAAAGGTGATATATTCGGAATCATTGGCATGAGCGGTGCGGGCAAGTCTACACTTGTCAGATGCCTTAATTTTCTGGAGAAGCCTACCGATGGTGATGTCGTTATTGATGGTAAGAGTCTTGGAGGTATGACTGAGAAAGAGCTTCGAAAGCAGAGAACGGACGTAGCTATGATATTCCAGCACTTCAATCTTCTAATGCAGAGTACAGTGCTTGATAATGTCCTTTTTCCTATGCGAATCAATAAAAAGCCTAACAAGAAAAAGGCTATGGAGCTTCTTAAAGAAGTCGGACTTGAAGATAAGGCATCAGCTTATCCGGCGCAGCTTTCCGGTGGTCAGCAGCAAAGAGTTGCTATTGCAAGAGCTCTTGCTAATGATCCGAGGATTCTTTTGTGTGACGAAGCAACAAGTGCGCTTGACCCCAAAACTACGGGTGAGGTGCTGAATCTTCTTAAGAAGATAAATGAAACTCATGGCATTACTATAGTGATCATCACTCACTCAATGTCTGTAGTTCAGGAGATCTGCAACAGAGTAGCAATTATTGACAAGGGACGTGTTGCTGAAGTTGGAGATGTATTAGAAGTATTTAGTAATCCGCAGTCAGAGGCTGCTATGAGACTTGTGCTTTCATCAGGCAATGGTGAGATACCGGAGATGAAAGGCGAGCACCTTGTCAGAATAGTATTTACAGAGAACTCCTCATATGAACCTGTTGTAGCTAACATGGTCTTGAAATTCTCATCACCTGTTAATATTATGTTCACCAATACAAGAGATATAGGCGGAATTGCACAGGGACAGATGGTTTTACAGCTTCCGGATGATGAATCTTTAAGGAATCAGATGATTCAGTATCTCAAAGACAGGAAGCTTGAAGTACAGGAACTGTCTTCTATGAAAGAATTTGAGGAGGCTTTGAATTGATGAGTATTGTAGATTTTTGGAATGAGTATGGTAATCTCCTTTTACAAAATACCGGAGTTACCTTATATATGGTATTTGTATCAACTGTTTTTGCCTATCTTATAGGAGTGCCTATAGGTATAGGTCTTGTGATCACATCAGATAACGGACTTAGACCTAATAAGATAATATATGGAATTCTTGATTTTGTAGTTAATATAGTAAGAAGTATTCCGTTCCTTATCCTGCTTATCCTCATAATGCCTATTACTAAAATGATGGTAGGTAAGACCTGGGGTGCGGAAGCTACTATAGTACCTCTTGTATTTGCAGCAGCTCCATTTATCGCAAGAATGGTTGAGTCTTCTCTTATGGAAGTTGATCATGGAGTTATAGAGGCGGCTCAGAGTATGGGAGCTTCAAACTGGACTATAGTATGGAAAGTAATGGTATCTGAAGCCAGATCTTCTCTGATAGTAGGAGCAACTATAGCACTTGCAACTATACTGGGGTATTCTGCTATGGCAGGATCTGTAGGTGGCGGAGGACTTGGTGACGTAGCTATCCAGTACGGTTATTACAGATATCAGACGGGCGTTATGATCATTACAGTAGTACTTCTTGTAGTAATGGTTCAGGTAATGCAGGGATTTGGCATGTGGCTTAGTAAGCTTCTCGACAAGAGGATCACTAAGTAAAAAGATTGAAAATGTTCCGTTTTCAGAAATTCTATAAAATGAACTGTCAGTAATATATCGTTTTTAGAAAGTATATACAGATTTATGGATTTTTAGTATATACTTTTTGAATAGATTGATACACTTTAAGTATCTGAGGAGAAAAATCTATCATACGAGGAGGACTTTATTATGAAAAAGAAACTGTTTGCAACCCTTTTAACATCAGTACTTGCAGTATCTGCAATCACAGGATGCAGCAAGGATGCATCTAATTCAGAGCCTACTGAGAATACTCAGAATACAGAAGATGCTGCCAAGGAAGGTGACGGCGATCTTGAAGTTATAACTGTAGCAGCTACAGCCGTACCTCATGCTGAGATCCTTGAAAGTGAAGTCGTAACCAGCGCTCTTGCAGCTAAGGGATACAAGGTTGAAGTTACTGTATTTGAAGACTATGTTCAGCCTAATAATGTTGTAGATGCGGGCGAATTTGATGCCAACTACTTCCAGCACATTACATATCTTAATGATTTCAATGACCAGAACGGAACATCACTTGTAAATGCAGGCGGGATCCACTATGAGCCATTTGGAATCTATGGCGGAACCAAGAAGAGCCTTGATGAGATCGCTGACGGAGATACAATCGCTATTCCTAATGATACAACTAACGAGGCAAGAGCACTTCTCCTTCTTGAAGCAAATGAACTTATCAAGCTTGAAGATGGAGTAGGCCTTACAGCTACTGTCAACAATATTGCAGAGAATCCTTATAACCTCAAGATCGTTGAGGTAGAGGCTGCGCAGGTTCCTCATCAGATCGACAGCGTAAGCTATGCAGTCATGAATGGTAACTATGCTATGGAAGCAGGATTTACTGTAGCTACAGATGCTCTTGCATATGAGTCACAGGATTCAGAAGCTGCTGAGAAATATGTTAACGTTATCGCAGTTAAGGAAGGCAATGAATCAAACCCTGGAATCGTAGCACTTGTAGAAGTTCTTAAGTCTGATGAAGTTAAGGCATGGATCGAAGAACAGTATGAAGGTTCAGTAGTTCCTTACGAAGGAAAATAATAATTATTTAAAAAACATACTTGATATTATTGCAGTAAATAGGTATAGTATCATAATATAAAGGCAAGGGCGCCGATGTTTATTCGTGCTCCTTGCCTTTTTTGTTATTAATATCTGTAAACGGTCAGAAAGGAAAGAAGAAATGACTAAGTATACCAGAGAAGATATTTTTCGAATTGTAGAAGATGAGGATGTGGCTTTTATAAGACTGCAGTTCTGTGATATATTTGGCAATCCAAAAAATATTGCGATCACACCTTCGCAGCTTGAAGTGGCTCTTGACAGAGAACTTACATTTGACGGTTCTGCTGTAGAAGGATTTGTTCGCAAAAATGAAAGTGAGATGTATCTGTATCCGGATCTTGACTCTTTTGAAATATATCCCTGGAGACCACAGTCAGGCAAAGTTGCCAGAATGTTCTGCGATGTATACACACTTGACAGAAAGCCTTTCGAGGGAGATCCTCGCAATATCTTAAGACGTGTTCTTCAAAAGGCTGAAGATATGGGGATAACTTTTAAAGTTAATCCCGAGATAGAATTCTTCCTTTTTGGATGTGATGATTCAGGCAATCCTGTTCCTGAAACAAAGGAGACTGCAGGATATTTTGATGTGGCTCCTGCCGATATGGGGGAGAATGTAAGACGTGATATCATTCTCAACCTGGAAGATATGAATTTTAATATTCTTTCATCACATCATGAGATCGCTCCTGCACAGCATGAGATAGATTTTGAAAATGATGAAGCAGGTCGTATCGCAGATATGATACAGACTTTTAAGATGGCTGTTAAGACTATAGCCAAGAAACATGGATATTATGCTACATTTATGCCAAAGCCTTTAGAAGGTGTCAACGGCTCCGGAATGCATATTAGCTTTTCTGCTTTTGATAAGGATGGTACTAATATCTTCACAGACAGCAGTGATGAACTTGGCCTTTCTAAAAAGGCATATTCATTTATTGCAGGTCTTCTGGATCATATGGAAGGCATAAGCCTTGTTACCAATCCTTTGATCAACTCATATAAGCGTCTTGTTCCGGGCTATGATGCACCGGTTAATATGACTTGGACAGCTTCAAGTGCCAATCGTACTTCGCTTATAAGAATTCCTTATAAGAGAGGCAACAAGACCAGAATTGAGCTTAGAAATCCGGACGCAACCTGTAATCCTTATCTTGCACTTGCTCTTTGCATAGCAGCTGGTCTTGACGGTATCGAAGAAGAAATGCTTCCGCCCAAGCAGCTTTCTATGCAGCAAGCTGATGATAATGAGAATGCAGAACGTTTTGATACGCTTCCTCAGACCCTCGGGCAGGCTATTACAGCTTTTACCAAAGATCCGCTTGTTAAAAAAGTCCTTGGAGATGATGTATATGCTAAGTTCCTTGAAGCAAAGGAAAGTGAGTGGAAGAGATTTAGAAGTTGTGTAACACAGTGGGAAATGAAAGAATATCTTGGGAAATACTGATATATGGCCAATGTTGTTGTTGCATTTGCTAAGGATACAGATGCACTGAATTTTAAAAACATATTGGTACGAAGAGGCTTTAATGTAGCAGCTGTATGTAATTCCGGAGCACAGGCTCTATCGGCGATGGAAGATCTTGGCAATGGTGTTATAGTCTGCGGATACAGACTAGGTGACATGATATGCCAAGAGCTTGCCGAGGATCTTCCCTCTTATTTTCAGATGCTGCTTATTGCTTCTCCTGCCAAGCTTGAATCGATAGATCTTCCGGACAATGTGATATCGCTTCAGACTCCCTTACAGACGGATACTTTGATCTCGACTCTTAATATGATGCTTGACGGTGTCAGTAAAAAGAGACGAAAAGCCAGAGATGGTGCAAAGAATAAACGCTCTGACAAAGAGCTTGAAACTATTAAGAAAGCCAAAGAGCTTCTTATGGACAGACATCATATGACTGAACCGGAAGCACATCATTATCTACAGAAGTGTTCCATGGATTCGGGAACAGGTATTGTAGAAGCAGCAGAGATGATCATTTCTCTTAATAGTATATGAAAACTGTGTTGTTTTGTTTCGTACATAGAAATACATCCCTGTATTTCTAAGCATGTACTAGATACATCCTTGTATCCGTACATAGAAATACATCCATGTATTTCTGGACATGTACTAGATACATCCGTGTATCTCAAAGCAATGCAGTTTTTTTTGAGCCTCAAAATATTTATTTGACCCTTTGTTCAAAAAATATTAGGGATTTGCAAACAAATAGTGTGACATTTAGAAATTCTATGATATTATATAAACTGTTTAAGGTCATGTACCTTGTTTAAAACTTAGAAAAAAGAGGATAGTATTCATGATTCAGAAGCTGATATCAGCTATTCAAAGGACAGATGCTCCTATCGTAGTGGGACTGGATCCGAAGCTTTCGATGATTCCGGATCGCATCAAAAACAGATCGTTCGAAGAGTTCGGACAGACACCTGAAGGCGCAGCAGATGCCCTTTGGCAGTTCAATAAGGAACTTATTGATAATATTTATGATGTGATACCTGCTGTTAAGCCGCAGATCGCTATGTATGAGCAGCTTGGTATTGAAGGTCTTATTGCTTTTAAAAAGACCGTTGATTATTGCCATGACAAAGGACTGATCGTCATAGGTGATATTAAAAGAGGCGATATTGGCTCTACTTCAGAGTCCTACGCTATCGGACATTTAGGTAGTGTTACAATTGGTTCTAACAAGTATTCCGGTTTTAATGAAGATTTCGCAACTGTCAACCCTTATTTGGGCAGCGACGGTGTTAAGCCATTTATTGATGTTTGTAATTCTGAAGACAAGGGAATCTTTGTCCTTGTCAAGACATCTAATCCTTCAAGTGGTGAATTCCAAGATAGAATAATAGACGGTAAGCCTTTATATGAGCATGTAGGTGCCAAAGTCGAAGAGTGGGGCATGGGTTCCATGGAAGGTGACTATTCAAATGTTGGAGCAGTAGTTGGTGCTACATATCCTGAAATGGGTGCTAAGCTTCGCAGTATCATGCCACATGCATTTATCCTGGTTCCCGGATATGGAGCTCAGGGCGGTAAGGGAAGCGATCTTAAGGGATTCTTCAATAAAGACGGTCTTGGTGCGATTGTTAACTCTTCAAGAGGAATAATCGCTGCATGGCAGAACGAGAAGTATTCGAAATTTGGCGACAATGTCGGAGAAGCTGCAAGACAAGCTGTATTTGACATGAAGGAAGACATTAACGGCGCTATCAGATAAAATCATAATATACCGCTATAAGCGGAATAAATAAAAAAACAGAGGATGGATTACATGGAAAAGTACAAGGAAGAGTTTATAAATTTCATGGTGGACAGTAATGTCCTGAAATTTGGAGATTTTACACTTAAGAGTGGAAGAAAGTCTCCGTTCTTCATGAATGCAGGAGCATACGTTACAGGAACTCAGCTTAGAAAGCTTGGTGAGTTCTATGCAAGAGCCATTCATGAAACTTTTGGCCTTGAGTTTGATATTTTGTTCGGACCTGCTTATAAGGGAATCCCGCTTGCAGTATCAACATGCGCTGCTATAAGCCAGCTTTATGGAAGAGATATCAAATATTGTTCCAATCGTAAAGAGATCAAAGATCACGGTGATAAGGGAATCCTTCTTGGAAGTAAGATCAAGAACGGAGACAGAGTCCTTATCATTGAAGATGTTACAACATCAGGTAAGTCAATCGAAGAGACTTATCCGATAATCCAGGCTCAGGCAGATGATGTAGATGTAGTAGGTCTTATGGTATCCCTTAACCGTCAGGAGAAGGGACTTGAATCAGATATGTCTGCACTTGACGAAATTCATGAAAAGTATGGTTTTGGTACACATGCAATCGTAACTATGTCAGATGTAGTAGAGTATCTTTACAATAAGCCGATTGATGGCGAAGTGATACTGAACAAAGAGATCAAGAAGAAGATCGATGAGTACTATAAAGAATATGGCGCTGTTAAGGCTTGAATATAAGGAATCACAGTCGTCTTTAAAACTCATTGTTATGTAAATAATAATGTAGGAGGTTTTATACATGGAAGAAAAGACATACAAGCTCATGGGAGGCACGGGAGCTATCAATATCACTTTTGGTATTGTTGCTATCATATCGGGAATAGCTGCAGGAGTTCTGCTTATAGTAAGTGGAGCAAAACTCCTTAGCGGACGTAAGAAGATTTTGTTTTGAAGAATAATAGGATACAGCCGTGGGGTCAAAGACCATGGGAGAAAAATCCTTGGGGGATCAATCCATGGGAGAAGGATACCGAAGAGACCTATCACGCACATAAGAACAAAAAGAAAAAGAAAAAGCACTTCCGTCTTAGAACACTTATCTTTAAAAGACGTTATATCTTTACAGATAATGTGCATCCAAGGAAGGGTATCCTGTCTTTTATACTGGGTGTCATTGCTGCCGTCGCGCTTATCATGTGCGTGAAGGCTGCTTTTGATGCCGGCGGAGTGGCCAATATCAAGTACGGCGTAGCAACGCTTCTTGCATTTGGATATAGTATTGCCGGACTTGTACTTGGCATTCTTGCATTGAAGCAAAAAAAGATTTTCAAAATTTTCCCGGGTCTGGGAATCATCATTAATACTCTAAATATACTGACAGTAATATTTCTGACAGTAATGGGATCTATATAAGAATAATATTTTTAAGGAGCAGTACAGATGGCACAGGTTGGAATTGTAATGGGATCGGATTCTGATATGCCGGTCATGGCTAAAGCAGCGGATATTTTGGAGCAGCTCGGTATTACTTATGAGATGCATATCATATCTGCACACAGAGAACCTCAGGAGTTTTTTGATTATGCAAACAGCGCTGAGGAGAAGGGATATAAGGTTATCATAGCCGGTGCTGGTATGGCAGCTCATCTTCCGGGTATGTGTGCGGCTATTTTTCCGCTTCCTGTAATTGGAATCCCTATGCATACAACATCTCTTGGCGGACGTGATTCGCTCTACTCTATCGTTCAGATGCCAACAGGCATTCCGGTAGCTACAGTTGCAATAAACGGAGGCACCAATGCAGGAATCCTTGCAGCTAAGATACTTGCTACAAGTGATCCTGAGCTTCTTAAGAAGTTAAAAGAATACTCAGCTTCTTTGAAAGAAAGCGTTGTAGCCAAAGACGAGAAACTTTCTAAGGTTGGATACAAGAATTATTCTAATTGATCTGATCAATGGGTGATAATTATTATGATGTAAGGTTCAAATAGTTCTTTTGACACCTGCTTCATTATTATTTATAAAAGGTATATTTTAGGAGGAACAAGAAGTGGCACTGAATTACAAGAATGCAGGCGTAGACATTGAGGCTGGATATGAGTCTGTAGAGTTAATGAAAAAGTATGTTAAGCAGACAACACGTCCTGAGGTTATGGGAGGCATCGGAGGATTCTCCGGAGCATTTGATCTTTCTGCTATCAAGAACATGGAGGATCCGGTTCTTCTGTCAGGTACAGATGGCGTTGGTACTAAGATCAAGTTAGCATTCCTTTTGGATAAACATGATACTGTTGGTATAGATTGTGTTGCCATGTGCGTAAATGATGTTGCCTGTGCAGGCGGCGAGCCACTCTTTTTCCTGGATTATATTGCTTGCGGTAAGAACTATCCTGAAAAGATCGCTACAATAGTTAAGGGCGTTGCAGAGGGATGCAAATTATCTGATTGCGCCCTTGTAGGTGGTGAGACAGCTGAGCACCCGGGTCTTATGCCTGAAGATGAGTATGATCTTGCAGGATTCTCAGTAGGTGTTTGTGAGAAGAAGGATCTTATAGACGGAAGTACTATTAAGGCCGGTGATGTTCTTATTGGAGTTGCTTCCAGCGGCGTTCATTCTAATGGATTCTCACTTGTCCGTAAGATATTCGATATGACCAAGGAAAGCCTAGGTACTTATTATGATGAACTTGGCAAGACTCTTGGCGAAGCTCTTATCGAACCTACACGTATCTATGTCCACATGATGAAATCTGTCAAGAATGCAGGCGTTAAAGTTAAGGGCTGCAGTCATATTACAGGTGGCGGATTCTATGAGAACGTTCCTCGTATGCTTCCTGAAGGTAAGAGAGCAGTCATTGAGAAAAACAGCTATGAGGTTCCTGCTATTTTCAAGCTTATGCAGAAAAAGGGTCAGATTGATGATCAGATGATGTACAACACATATAATATGGGTCTTGGAATGGTTCTTTGTGTTGATCCTGCGGATGTAGATAAGACTCTTGAAGCTGTTAAGGCATCAGGTGAAACACCTTATGTTGTCGGCAAGATCGAAGATGGTGAAAAGGGTGTTACATTATGCTAAAAATTGCAGTATGTGTATCAGGCGGAGGAACAAATCTTCAAGCCATAATTGATGGTATAGAATCAGGGATAATAAAGGATACACAGATCGTATTAGTGTTCTCCAATAATCCCAATGCCTATGCTCTTGAAAGAGCAAAAAAAGCAGGAATTAAAGCTGTATGCAAATCTCCCAAGGAGTATCCTTCAAGGGATGATTTCAACAAGGACTTTCTTGCTACACTTAAAGAGGCAGAGCCTGATCTTGTTGTACTTGCAGGCTGCATGGTTGTTATACCAAAAGAAATAGTAAGAGCATTCCCTAACAGGATCATCAATATCCATCCTGCTCTTATCCCATCTTTCTGCGGACAGGGCTATTATGGACTTCATGTACACGAGAAGGTTCTGGAAAGAGGAGTAAGAGTTACTGGTGCGACAGTTCATTTCGTGGATGAAGGAACTGATACAGGTCCTATCATCTTGCAGAAGCCTGTAATGGTAGAACAGGGGGATACACCTGAAGTTCTCCAAAGGCGTGTAATGGAGCAGGCAGAATGGAAGATCATGCCTATGGCTATTAATCTTATCGCTCAAGGCAAGATCAAAGTTGAAGATCGCAAGGTGATCATAGATGAATATGATCCTATGGGATTATGATATTTAATTTATTAAAGATATATAATGATGCAGGTGTCAAAGATAGTGTTTGACACCTGCGTCATATGATACAAAATAGCATAAAATGTGATGTTTAGTGCATTAATAGCACGAATTGGCATTGTAATATGCCAAGATCACGGATATAATTGATTTGAGCAATCGGAGGAGATTCTAATGAAAGTCCTGGTAGTCGGTGGGGGCGGCCGCGAACATGCGATGGTCGAGGCAATTTCCAGAAGCAAACATGTTGATAAGATTTATTGTGCACCTGGTAATGCAGGTATTGCAAAACTTGCAGAGTGCGTTCCTTTTGGAGTTATGGAGTTTGACAAGATTGGAGAATTTGCCAAGGATAATGGTGTAGATCTTGTTGTATGCAGTCAGGACGATCCGCTTTGCGCAGGTATTGTAGATGCCCTTGAAGAAAAGGGACTTAGAGTATTCGGCACAAGGAAGAATGCGGCTATTATTGAAGGCAGTAAAGCTTTTTCCAAAGATCTTATGAAGAAGTATGGTATCCCTACAGCTTCTTATGAGACATTTACTGATGCCGACAAGGCAAAAGAATATCTTAGAACTAATGCAAAATTCCCTATTGTACTTAAAGCAGACGGACTTGCGCTTGGTAAGGGTGTTCTTATATGCCAGAGTCTTGAAGATGCTATATCAGGCGTTGATGAGATAATGCTTGATAAGAAGTTCGGAAGCGCCGGCAATGAGATGGTCATCGAAGAATTCATGACAGGAAGAGAAGTATCTGTTCTTGCATTTGTTGATGGAAAACATTACAAGCTTATGAGCTCTTCTCAGGATCATAAGAGAGCCGGAGACGGAGATACCGGTCTTAATACAGGCGGAATGGGAACATTCTCTCCAAGTCCTTTTTACACAGATGAGATCAATAAGATCGCTTGCGAAACTATATATCAGAAGACAGTTGATGCTATGGCGGCAGAAGGAAGAGAATTCAAAGGCGTTTTGTATTTTGGCCTTATGATGACTTCAGAAGGACCAAAGGTCGTAGAGTACAATACAAGATTTGGCGATCCTGAAACTCAGGTTGTACTTCCTCGTATGAAAACTGATATAATAGATGTCATGAATGCTGTAATAGATGGCACTCTTGACAAGATAGATCTTGAATTTGAAGACAAAGCAGCCGTTTGTGTTGTACTTGCTTCAGAAGGATATCCTGTCAAATATGAAAAGGGTAAAGTTATTTCAGGACTTGAAGCATTCGATGAGATTGAAGATGGGTACTGCTTCCATGCAGGAACTAAGTTCGATGAACATGGTAATGTTGTAACAAATGGGGGCCGGGTGCTTGGTATTACAGCTAAGGGAAATACACTTAAAGAAGCCAGAGAAAACGCATATAAGCTTACAGAGCTGGTAAGTTTCGATGGTAAATATATGCGTCACGACATCGGTAAGGCACTTGATGAGATCTGAATACTTCTTGGGCCTTATGTATCCGGCAGAAAGAAAGAGGTAAACTATGGAAAAAAATCGTGGGAGAATAACCGCATTGGTAGTTGTGTTTGCAACTATCATTACTCTGGTATTTGGAGGCCGATATATTGCAAGCGCTGAGACTGTAACTTATGCAACAGTTACGGCTTCATCTGCAAAGGTGCGTTCTAATACTGACACTTCTAGTGAAGTAGTAGGAAGTCTTAAGAGCGGAGATCAGGTTCAGATTCTTTCTGAAGTTACAGATGCAAATGGCCAGGTTTGGTACAAGGTCAATGTAGTAGGCGGTACAGGTTATGTAAGAGGAGATCTTGTTACTAAGGGAGAGCCTCAGGAGGTAGATACTACAAATACTACTACAACAACTGAGACTACACCTTCTACAGATGCTAATACTACAACTAATACCGAAACAACCACGGCACAGGATACACAGACAACGGTAGATCTTCCTGATACACAGGTTACAGCTATGGATTCTACATCTGCAACTGTAACAACAAGTAAGGCTAATGTACGTTCAGGCGCCGGTACAGCATATTCTGTAGCAGGAAGTGTTGCAAGCGGAGATGTTGTAACTATAACAGGTACAGCCAATGATTCTGCAGGTAAGCAGTGGTACTATATCACTCTTTCAAATGGCGTTCAGGGCTTTATCCGTGCAGATCTCGTACAGCTTGGTGCTGCTACACCTGCAGATCAGACAGGAGATACAGGTGAACAGACTGATGGCGGCGAGAATACTGAGAACCCGGAGAATCCGGAGAATCCTGATAATACCGAGGGCACAGATACTCAGGAGACTACTGAGCCTGCTCAGGAACAGACCAATACAGGTAATGCTATAGTAGCAACTACATCTAGTGATTCTTATTATGTTTTTATCGATACTGACGGAACATATCAGCTTGTTAAGAATACTGATGGCAGTCCTGTAAAGTACAGCGTTGAAGGCATACTTGCAGCCAACGATTATATCCAGACACATGGAACTCAGAAAGCCTTTGGTCTTCTTGATATAATCCTTATCGTTCTTGTAATAGTCCTTGCAGGAGCTGTTATATTCCTGTTCATCAGACTTAGAAACCTTCTTTATTATGATGATGAAGGCGGCAATTACGAAGATGATAATATGCAGTACGATGAAGAGCCAAGACCACGTAAGGCAGGTTTTTTTGAAAAGCTAAGATCCAAGAAGAATGATGGATATGATGAAGGTTATGAAGATGGCTATCCTGAAGATGGTTATCATGAAGACGGTTATCCGGAGGATGGCTATCCTGAAGACTATCCTGAAGAAGAACCTGCTCCTGATAACGGAAGAGGCTCTGCTGTTAATGGCTCTACAGTAAGACCTGAGAGAGACTCAAGACCGACTCCTCGTAAATCAAGAAATTTTGCAGATGATGATGATTTTGAGTTCGAGTTCCTTGATCTTGACAACGATAATGACGGAAAAAGACGTTGATTATAATAAACGGATTATAATGTTTGACTGTTTTGGTCATCAGAGGGGTTTATCAACAAAACTGTTTGAAATTTCTGGACTTCATATTCAGATTAGTATCTGATAGGTGACATAAGATAAATTCCAAAGACGTTTACTATAGTTTAGAAAACCGGATTGAACAATGACTTTCAATCCGGTTTTTTATACTTTTTTGATTGTTGGAAAAATGGTACCTATCTGAAGTCTTAAGATGGAAGTTCTCAAAATTGGACTGTAAATGGTCTTGTTATATGGATGACATGATCCGATATTTAATAAAAGCTTAATAAAACTTCCAGTCATATTTATTGACACCAATACAGCTACTGTTATACCATTTATATAACAGTGGTTTAGAAACATTAGCCGCTCGCTTTGCTCGCGACATGAGGTTAAATATGACTATAGAAATTGATTTTAACAGTGATGATGCCATATATCTTCAGCTTTGCAATCAGATCATACTAGGTATAGCTACTTCACAGTTTCATGAAGGAGAGCAGCTTCCAAGTGTGAGAACACTTGCAGAAGCAATTGGTATTAATATGCATACGGTCAATAAAGCTTATTCGATATTGCAAAGGGAAGGCTTTGTTAAGATTGACCGTAGAAAAGGTGCTGTGATAGCAGTGGATATAGATAAGCTGCAGGCACTTGAAGAAGCCAAGCAAGGGCTTGAAGTCGTTTTGGCAAGAGCTCTATGCAAGAATATATCAAGAAATGAGATTCATAATCTTATAGATCAGATTTACGATGATTACAGCGGAATCTGATCAGACTACTGAATCATTGTCTTTCGAAATCTACAGTTTGAGCGGATTTCTTAAGATGTATTCAAGAAGTCTTTTTTCTTTTTGATTCAAAAAATAAAGAGCAGGAGGGAATGTAAATATATGAATTCACAGTTTACAGATAAAGCCGAAAACGCGCTTAAAACAGCTCGCAAGGCTTCAAGAAGTCTGAAACTGAACTATGTGGGAACGGAGCATATATTGCTCGGTCTTATCAGAGAAGAAGGAAGTGTCGCATCCAGAATTTTAATAGATAATGGAATAGATGAAAAACGTCTCATGGATCTTGTCAAAGATCTTATAGTCCAGGATGGAAGTGTTACTACTATGGACCGTGACGGTTTTTCACCAAGAGCACAGCAGGTCCTTAATGAAGCTCACCGTCAGGCGGACAGATTCCGTGCGTCCAAGACAGGAACAGAGCATATCCTTCTGGCTCTTATCAAGGATGGCGAGAATGTAGCTGTCAGACTTATCTCTACTCTTAATGTTCCGGTTCAGAAGCTCTATGCAGAGACTCTTGCAGCTATGGGCGAAGATCCTAATCTTGTCAAAGAAGATCTTGGAAAGCGCCAGTCAGGTCGTAAGAAAGGAAGTGCTCTTGCGCAGTACAGCCGTGATCTTACAGCACTTGCAGCTGCAGGTAAGCTCGATCCTGTTATCGGACGTGAGTCTGAGATCAAACGTGTTGTTCAGATTTTGTCCAGAAGGACCAAGAACAATCCGTGTCTGATAGGAGAACCCGGAGTAGGTAAGACTGCAGTTGTTGAAGGTCTTGCGCAGAGTATCGTATCCGGTGATGTTCCGTTTACAGTTCAGAATAAGCGTCTTCTTACTCTTGATTTATCCGGTATGATCGCTGGATCTAAGTATAGAGGCGAGTTCGAGGAACGTATCAAGAAGGTCATCCATGAAGTTGCAGAAGATGGCAATATCATCCTCTTTGTAGATGAGATGCATACACTTATCGGAGCAGGTGGTGCAGAAGGTGCTATTGATGCTTCTAATATTTTAAAGCCATCTCTTGCAAGAGGTGAGATTCAGATAATAGGTGCTACTACTATATCTGAGTATAGGAAATATGTTGAGAAAGATGCTGCATTGGAGCGTCGTTTTCAGCCTGTAACGGTAGAAGAGCCTACGATGGAAGAGACTCTTAATATTTTAAATGGTATACTTTACAAATATGAAGAGCATCACCATGTACGTATTCTTCCTGAAGCTGTTAAGGCTGCTGCAGAACTTTCCAACAGGTATATCAATGATAGAAATCTTCCTGATAAGGCTATTGACCTTATCGATGAAGCTGCATCCGCAGTGAGACTACACTCAATGGGAGATACATCCAAAATGCGTGACCTTGATAGTCAGATCAAGGATCTTGATGATCAGGTTGAGGAAGCTCTTAAGAGTGAAGACTATAGACAGGCAGGAGAGCTTAACAGACAGCAGGCACTTCTTATCAAGAAGTACAACAGGATGAAGGCTGCTAATGAGCGCAAAGAACAGACTGGTTCGATCACTGTTGATGCTAATGATATAGCTGAAGTTGTTGCCCTTTGGACCAAGATCCCTGTTAAGAAGATTGCAGAAAAAGAATCTGAGCGTCTTCTTAAACTTGAATCTACTCTTCATAAGAGAGTAATAGGTCAGGCAGAAGCTGTTCAGGCAGTATCAAAAGCTATAAGAAGAGGACGTGTCGGCCTTCAGGATCCAAATAGACCGATCGGGTCATTCCTCTTCCTTGGACCTACAGGTGTAGGTAAGACAGAGCTTTCCAAGGCTCTTGCAGAAGCTATGTTCGGATCAGAGAACTCTCTTATCCGTGTAGATATGTCCGAATATATGGAACCACATAGTGTGTCCAAGATGATCGGATCACCTCCAGGATATGTAGGATATGATGAAGGCGGTCAGCTTTCTGAGAAAGTAAGAAGAAATCCTTATTCCGTAATCCTTTTTGATGAGATAGAAAAGGCACATCCGGATGTGTTCAATATCCTGCTTCAGGTACTGGATGATGGTCATATTACAGATGCAAAGGGACGTAAAGTAAGCTTCAAGAATACTATCATAATTATGACATCCAATGTTGGTGCCCAGAAGATTGTATCTCCTAAGAGACTTGGCTTTGATACTAAGGTTGATGCCAAGAAAGATTATGAGACAATGAAGAGCGGCGTTATGGATGAAGTTAAGCGTCTGTTCAAACCTGAATTCATCAATAGAATTGATGAGATCATGGTATTCCATCAGCTTTCTAATGAAGAGATGATGCAGATTGTGACACTATTGTCATCCTCTCTTGCAAAGAGATGCAAAGAGCAGCTTAATATTAAGCTTACTATATCATCTGCTGTTAAAAAGCACCTTGTTGACAAGTATTCAGAGCAGAAGATGGGCGCAAGACCGCTTAAGCGTGCTATTCAGACAGTTGTCGAAGATTCGATGGCAGAAGAACTTCTCAAAGGCAATATTAAGCGTGACAGTGAAGTTGTTGTAGGAATTAAAGATGGTACTATTGTCTTTACAAGCAAGGCAGAAAAAGCTGCAAAGGCTGCAAGTAAGGCAAAGTCATCTGCAAACAAGAAGGCTAAAGCAAAGAAAACGCCTGCCAAGAAGACTGCAGAGGCTAAAACTAAAAAGAAGGTCGGAAGACCCAAAAAAGTTGCAACTGTTTAATGTGATTTGATTTTAGAAATGTTTTATTGTTAATCATGGATGTTTAACATATTTTGAATTTTAGTATGGTATAATGGTTATTACCCAAAAGGGATAATGCACTTTGAAAAAAACTTTTTTAACGTACCAATAGGAGGTTCCATATGGCTGTAGTAGAACAGTTGCTGCGGGCAGAAGCTGACGGTACAATCAGCTTTGGTAACTACGAGCTTCCATCTAAGTCGAAGCTTGAAGATTTCAAGCACGGCGGAGATTTGCTCAAGGTCAAGACGTTCAAGGATATCACAAGACTTGAGGCAAATGATATGTTTGTCTACGAATCTGTTCCGGGAACGGCAGTGACTCACTTCAAAGAGACCGAAAAAGGTGTGACATTCATAGTTGAAGGTAACGCAGATGCTCAGATCACATTAGGTATGGAGGACAATACAGAGTACAATGTACTCATAGATGGCTCCAGTGAAGGAAAGATGAAAACTGGTCTTGGCGGTAAGCTGTCAATCAGTGTTGAACTTTCCGGGAAGCCGGTGACAGTAAAGGTCGAAGAAGTTTAAAAATTTAATATTAAGGGCACAGATATACAAAGGAGTATGTCTGTGCTCTTTTGTTATGCGCAAGGCGTGGAGGCAGAGGGCCTATATTTATGTTAGAATTAAAGATAGTTATTGCAATGATCGGGGGACTTTTTTATGCCTGCTAAGATTAAAACAGCATTTTTTTGTCAGAACTGCGGATATGAATCATCTAAGTGGATGGGACAGTGTCCGTCATGTCATGAATGGAATACGATGGTTGAGGAGATGGTCAAGCCTGAGCCCAAGAATAAAAGAGTAGCACTTGGGAGTGGGATGTCTGTTCATGCAGCTTCATCTGTAGATGCTGCTCCAAAATCATTATCTCAGATAGAATTAGGTCAAGAAGACAGAAGTGATACACATATAGGTGAACTTAACAGAGTACTTGGAGGGGGACTTGTAAGAGGTTCCCTTACACTTGTGGGAGGAGATCCGGGAATAGGCAAGTCAACACTTCTTTTGCAGGTTGCCAGGAATATGTCTGATGACGGACATGCTATCTTGTATATATCAGGAGAGGAATCATTAAGGCAGATAAAGCTAAGAGCCAATCGTATCGGAACTTTTACAGATAATCTTAAGTTTTTGTGCGAGACCAACCTTTCTACAATAGAGGCGGTTATCACCAAGGATAAACCTGAGATAGTGATCATAGATTCTATTCAGACTATGTTCAATGAAGATGTATCATCCGCGCCGGGAAGCGTATCACAGGTAAGAGAGACAACGGCAGTTCTTCTTCGTATAGCCAAGAGCATGAATGTATCAATATTTATAGTAGGGCATGTCACCAAGGAAGGAACAGTAGCCGGTCCCAGAGTTCTTGAACATATGGTTGATACTGTGCTTTATTTTGAAGGTGATCGACATGCATCCTATAGGATACTTAGAGGAGTCAAGAACAGGTTCGGTTCGACCAATGAGATAGGTGTATTTGAAATGAGACAGGACGGTCTTGCAGAAGTTGCCAATCCGTCTGAATTCATGCTGGACGGAAGACCAGAAGATGCCAGCGGAAGCATAGTTACATGTTCAGTAGAAGGTACAAGGCCGATACTACTTGAGATACAGGCGCTTGTATGTCGTACAAGTTTTGGATTCCCAAGAAGGCAGGCCAATGGTACAGATTATAACAGAGTAAACCTCCTTATGGCTGTTCTTGAGAAAAGAGTCGGACTTCAGATGGCAGATTGCGATGCATATGTAAATCTTGCAGGAGGAATGAAGCTTCAGGAGCCTGCGCTAGACCTTGGAATATGCCTTGCGGTTATATCAAGCTTTAAGAATAAACCTATAGATTCATCTGTTGTTGCATTTGGTGAAGTGGGACTATCCGGAGAAGTCAGAAGCGTAAGTATGACTGAGCAAAGGGTTATGGAAGCTAAGAAGCTGGGATTTAAAACCATAATCCTTCCTAAAGCTTATGAGAATAAGCTCAAAGATACAAAAGGGCTTGAGATCATAGGCGTAAGATCACTTCAGGATGCAATGAAGATATTCTAACTGACATATGACTGACAATTACCCCTGGGGACGGAGTTAAGAGACTATTTGGCTTATTATTGGAAGTTTAAAAAAAGTCTCTTATCTTAGTCATCAAGGGTTATTTTGTAAAAGAAGAAACGTCATTAAATGTGCATAGAAACGATATAACGATTCTTTGAAAAATCTTCAAAAAACGCTTGCATACAGTAATATGCTTTGCTATAATTACTTTCGTTGACGGCGATAAGTCAGCAGAGCCAAAGGGGAATCATACAATGGCTAGTATCACGGTCTCCAAAACCGTTCATGGGAGTTCGAATCTCTCTTCCCCTGTTTCATAGAGTAACAGGTAAGCATCGGATGTTTCCGATGCTTTTTTATTACCATAAAAGTGCAGTTGTTAGAGAAATTAACTCTGACACCTGCACTTATTTTTATTGCCAAAAGAAGAACTTCATTAACAAAAAACTCTGGGGATGCAGTCTCCAGAGCTTAGAGCTCTATTTATTGACTACATCCTCAGAGGTCTTTTGCTAAATGTCATCTGATCTGTCTGTGCTGCTGGAACTGTGCATATAGTTCGGGATTAGCACTTATAACAGAATCTTTGTCCAAACTGTGGCGCTTTGCAAGTCTTGGCTTTGCAATAGCTGTTGATGATCTTACAGAAAGAGATGGTCTTAGCAGGTTCTTGGAAAGAGATATGTGTTCATTCATAGCTCTTAATATATAGAATCCGCATTTTCCGATTTCAATCCTGTCCTGTTTGACTGTTGTAAGTGGAGGATCAAGGTGCTGCGCCAGAGGAAGATCATCAAAACCAATAACACTTATATCTTCCGGAACTTTATAGCCGCTTCGCTTGCATTCTTCTATAACACCTGAAGCTATAAGGTCATTGCCGCACAGTATCGCTGTAGCGCCAAGATCCAAGAATGTAGGTACATGATAGTGAGCAGCATCCGCTACGAAATATCCATATACAGCAAGATTAGGATCTACCGGTAAGCGGTGACTTGACATGCTATCAAGATAAGCTATCATTCTAAGGTCGGATACCATTGATCCTCTCGAACCATCAAGAAAGGCTATTTTCTCATGCCCTAATTTGGTAAGGTGCTCTATAGCAATGGCGATGCCTTCTTCAGAATCTGTTCCTATATATCCGACATTGGGATTTTTCTCAATGAAGTTATCAAGAAGGACAGTACTAAAAGCTGTAGATTTGATCTGTTCCATCCAGGGATCTTCTAAAGAAAAACCAAGAAGAAACGCTCCCGAAAAACCATTGCCAAGCATGTAGGTATCATAATTTTCACTCACCTGAAATTCATGGCTTACCGGCTGTATTACAACTTCAAACTGTTCCTTATATGCAGCCTGTCTGAATCCGAGTACTATATCATAACCGAAGGTGCCTGTGGATTCATAATCCATGTTTTCTATAAAGATGCACAGACGTTTCTGACTCTGCCTTTTGGTCTTTCGACCGGTATATCCCATCTCGACAGCAGTTTCTAATACTTCCTGCCTTAGAGAAGCGCTGATGTCTTTGGCACCATTCAATCCTTTGGAAACGGTGCTGACTGAAATGCCAAGCTTATTGGCAATATCTTTTATGGTAGCCATGTTATCCTTTCATTTAGCCTATTTTCGCAAATACTTATGTAAAATCTCCAGAATATATAGAATAAAGCATAATACGAAAAACTGCAAATCATCCTTAATTCATCTTTTTACATTATAAGGTTACCAAAGAGCAAAAACAAGATAATACGAAAATAAACGAAAATTTTTTGAAAGATATGCAAAAATGGCGACTTGATAATTTGTATAATATGACGAATAAATAAATAACACGGTGGAAATATTGACAAATATCCACAAAGTGTGTTAAAACATAATTGTCAAACGAAAATTTCGGAAATTTTCGATTTTCTTGGTTTTGGGTATTATGCTTTAGAATTTGAGGTGCATTGGCACTTTAAATAAAAAGTTTAAAAAGGAGAGGAAAACATGAAAAAGAAAGTTTTAACCGTTTTACTGACACAGGCTCTCGTGGCTTCCATGCTTGTTGGTTGTGGTGGTTCAGGTACTGACAACAACGAGGGTGGCACTACAGACAACACACAAAGTACTGATAACTCAACAGATAATACACAGGCAACAGATGGCGATCAGAGCACTGCAGAAGCTCCTGCAATCGATTATGGTTCAGGTGAGATCACAATCTGGGTTGCTGAGAACGTAGTCGATCTTACACAGAAACTTGTTGATGATTTCGTAGCTTCCAACGATGCATATTCAGGATATGCCGGCAATATCACAGTAGAAGCTGTTGGCGAAGGTGATGCTGCTTCTAACATGATCACAGACGTATCCGGCGGTGCTGATATTTATGGATTCGCACAGGATCAGCTTACACGTCTTGTAGCAGCAGGTGCTCTTCAGCCTCTTAATGACAATATGACATCATGGGTTACTTCTAATAATGATGAAGGTGCTATCGGAGCAGCTACATCAGGTGATACTCTTTATGCATTCCCTATGACATCTGATAACGGATATTTCCTGTACTATGATAGCTCAGTAGTTACAGATCCTACATCTCTTGAGCAGATCATCGCTGATTGCGAAGCTGCTGGTAAGGGATTCTATGCTGATCTTGATTCTGCATGGTACAATGCAGCATTCTTCTTCGGTGCAGGATGTACATGTTCTTTTGAAACAGATAAAGACGGTAACTTCACAGGCGTTACAGCAGACTATGCTTCAGATGCTGGTCTTGTAGCTATCAAAGAGATGGCTGAGGTTGCTTCTTCTAAAGCATTTGTTGATGGCTCATCAGCTGGTGAAGCTACAAATGTAGGTGCTATCATCGATGGTACATGGGATAGCGCAGCTCTTGAAGATATGCTTGGTGACAACTATGCATGTGCAGCTCTTCCTTCATTTGAAGGTGTTGATGGACAGACATATCACCTTAGCGGATTCTCAGGCAACAAGCTTCTTGGTGTTAAGCCTCAGACAGAAGGCGGCAAGCTTGCTATGTGCTATGAGATAGCTAAGATGCTCACAGATACAGATGCTCAGCTTGAGAGATTCACAGCTCAGGGTTGGGGACCTTCAAACCTTGCAGCACAGGGTGATAGCAAAGTTCAGGCCAATGTAGCTCTTGCAGCTCTTCAGGAGCAGATGCCTTACATGATCCCTCAGGGTCAGTATCCTGGAGAATGGTGGGATCTTGCAGGTTCTCTTGGAGCAGACGTTGAGAACGGAACTCTTACAGTAGATTCTTCTGACGATGACTTCATGGCAGAGCTTAAGACACACGATGACACATGCGCTACACTTGTACAGTAAATAGCTGAATATTTGTTACAAATATCAGGTTGAATATTCAGGGGAGAGGTTTTCCTCTCCCTTGTTTTTTCGGGAGTGCTTTTATGGAAAAAAACAAAAACAATGTGCTAAGCATTATCGCAGGTAATATCAAAAATATTGGTGTTACTTTTAAAGAGGGAGATTGGAAAACAAGGCTTTCTTTCCTTATCATGGGATTTGGTCCTATTATGAGGAAATCCTTTGCAAGAGGAATCGCTTATCTTCTTATCGAAGTTGCTTTTATCGCATATATGGCAACCTCAGGCATAGCTAATCTGTCTAAATTATCAACACTTGGTACTGAAGAGACACATATGGATCCGAATACTTTCCTTACTACATATGGAGACAATTCGTTCCTTATACTTCTGTATGGTGTGCTTACAGCAGTACTGTGCGTACTTTTTATCACTTTCTGGAGAATGAATATCCAGGAAAATCAAAACGAAGAGAAGATCATTAAAAATGGAGGACATATTCCTACTTCTTCTCAGGATTTAAAATCACTATTGGATCAGAAATTTCATGCAACACTTCTTGCACTTCCCGTGCTGGGCGTTCTTGTATTTATGGTAGTGCCTATTATATTCATGATATGTGTTGCATTTACTAATTATGATTCCACCCATCAGGCTCCAAGTAAGCTCTTTACATGGGTTGGATTTGAGAACTTTACACAGCTTCTTAAATTTGGCGGCAACGGTATGGGATCTACCTTCACAACGATCCTTATCTGGACTCTGGTATGGGCTTTCTTTGCAACATTCTCCACATATTTTGGAGGAATCGCACTTGCTCTTCTTATTAACAAAAAAGGTGTAAAGTTCAAAAAGTTCTGGCGTACTATTTTCGTAATGACTATAGCTATTCCACAGTTTATATCTTTATTGTATGTATCCAAGATGTTTGCAGCTGATGGTCTTATTAATACATATTTTGTAAAATGGGGCATCTTCGAAAGATCTTATAACTTCTGGGCACATCCTATGACAGCCAGAGTCCTTATCATAGTGATCAATCTCTGGATAGGTATCCCTTATGTAATGCTCATGGCAACAGGACTTCTTATGAATATTCCTGCAGATCTTTATGAAAGTGCAAGAATTGACGGAGCAAGTCCATGGCAGATGTTTAGAAAGATCACAATGCCATATATGCTCTTTGTTACAGGACCTTACCTTCTTACATCATTTACAGGCAACCTCAATAACTTCAACGTTATATACCTTCTGTCAGGAGGCGGACCAACATCCATGCAGCTGTATGGAGGATCAGGTTATACCGACCTTCTTGTAACATGGCTTTACAAACTTGTTCTTAACAGCACCAACTACAAACTGGCAGCCTGTGTAGGTATTATTACTTTCGTTGTTGTTGCATTTACATCTCTTATTGCATATAGCAAACTGCCTTCAATTAAAGATGAGGAGGGATTCCAGTAATGGCTGAACCAAAATTACACAAACAACATAACGCTTTAGGTAATGCTATAGCGTATATACTTTTAGTAATACTTAGTATAATATGGCTGTTTCCTTTTGTATGTATCGTATTACAGAGTTTTAGAGCCCCGACTGAAGGCGGCGGAGGAATGGTAGCATATCTTATGCCAAAACAGTTCTCGCTTGACAGTTACAGATGGCTGTTTTCGGCAGATTCTAACTTTGTAAGATGGTTTGGAAACACATTCATCATTGCTTTCTTTATAGCAATCGGTCAGACCTGTTTTGTACTTATGGTTAGTTATGCGCTTTCACGTATAAGATTTGCAGGAAGAACACTTCTTATGAAGTTCTGGCTTATACTTGGAATGTTCCCGGGATTTTTATCCATGATCTGTCTGTATTTCCTTTTGAAAAATATAGGACTTACACAGGCAGGAGCTATTCCCGGCCTCATCCTTGTAGGTGTTGCAAGTTCTGGTATGGGATACTATGTATGCAAAGGATTTTTTGATACTATTCCTAAGACACTTGATGAGGCAGCAAGAATTGACGGAGCATCCCGCGCAAGGATATTCTTCACAATGCTCCTTCCTCTTTCAAAGCCTATCATCATCTATCAGGCACTTATTGCATTCATGGCACCATGGTGTGACTATATCTTCGCTTCATACATTGCCTTTGGTTACAGTAAGAGCTATAACGTAGCAGTTGGTCTCTATGACTGGGTCAACACCAATGACTATCAGGGATACTTCACAAGATTCTGTGCAGGCGGCGTTCTTATAGCAGTTCCTATCACAGCACTGTTCATGTCACTTCAGAAGTATTATGTAGAAGGTGTAACAGGCGGAGCAGTAAAGGGCTGATATTCATCTATATAAGTGAATGTTTTTTCAGCTTATTGATATCGATCCAAGAAGCTGAATACCTTTTGGCTTTTAAAGGCAGAGGCAGAATTATCTGTCTTTGCCTTTTTATTTCTTGAACGTAAATTACAAAAAACGCGCATTTTTTTTTACCGGCTTAGTAAATACAGAGGATTTATATGAAAAATACTTTGAGTATAATAAAGAAATTTTTGATATCAAACATTGTCATAGCACTGGCGGTATCAATGCTTGCAGGGTGTGGCAAAAAAGATGAAAGTGAAAAGCTCAATATCATAGATGATAATTACAGGAATTATTATGAGATATATGTACACTCATTTTATGATTCTAATGGAGATGGTATAGGTGATCTGAACGGGGTGACTCAAAAACTTGACTATCTCAAAGATCTTGGGATCAATGGCATATGGCTTATGCCTATAATGCCATCACCAACTTATCATAAATATGACGTTGTTGATTATATGGATATTGATTCTGAATATGGCACAATGGAGGATTTTGATAAGCTTGTAGAAGAGTGCCATAAAAGAGGAATAAACATTATCATTGATATGGTAATGAATCATTCTTCATCCCAAAATGAGTGGTTTGTAAAAGCCTGCGACTATCTTAGAACACTTAAGGAAGGTGAAGAGCCTGATAAGAACGTATGTCCATATGTATCTTATTACAATTTTTCCAAAGAAAAGAAAAATGAAGCCTGGTATAGCGTAGAAGGAACTGACTGGTACTACGAAGGTGTGTTCTGGTCTGAAATGCCGGATCTTAACCTTGAAGATGATAATCTAAGAAAAGAATTCGAGACTATATCTGATTTCTGGATAGAACATGGAGTTGACGGATACAGAATGGATGCAGCGATGCATTATGAGGATGATGATCAGGGCGCAACTCTTGAGATAATGAACTGGATATATAATTACTGCCTTTCCAAAAAGTCAGACTTTTATATGGTATCAGAAGTCTGGGCCAATAAGGCGACAATTGCAGCTTTTTATAAGAGCATGACTCCCAGTATGTTCAATTTTGCAGCAGCAGGAGCTGAGGGAACGATTGAGAAAGCTGCAAGGGGACAGCTATCTGCTGATGGCCTTGTAAATGCAATGATTGATTATCAGACTACATATTCTGCGTCCAATCCTGATTATATCGATGCTCCTTTTATCACCAATCATGACCAGGTCAGGGTAGCCAACAATCTAAACTGTGATGCGGGTGATATGAAGATGGCTGCAGGAATACTCATGACTATGAGCGGAAGTACTTTTATATATTATGGCGAAGAAATCGGTATGAAGAGTCAGGGCAAGGATGATCCTAACAAAAGACTTCCTATGAACTGGTCCTATACAGATCCTACGGGAGTATGCGATGTCCCTGAAGGCGCTGACAATGATGTAGAGCAGTCGTTTGAGGCAGTAGATGCGCAGCTTGGGGATGAGATGTCCTTACTAAACTACTATAAGAGGGCATTAAAGCTTAGAAACATGAACCCTGAGATTGCCAGAGGAACTATCACAAGAGAAGATGATCTATGCAGCGACTCTTATGCAGCTATAAAGAAGACCTGGACAAGAGATGATGAAACGGGCACGACAGTGACGTCAGCAGTCATAATCTTATATAACACATCAGATGAAGCAGTAGTAGTCGACCTGACAGCTGATGAGTATAAAGAACTGACTATAGCAGGATATCTGACACTTGATGATGCTCCAATATCAATAGACAATGGCAAGGTAACAATGCCGCCCCAGTCTATATGTGTGTTTAGATAAAAAGTTATGATCCATATGTACAACTGATACCATGCGACAATGCGCCGCATATACGCGAAAGGATTAGTTATATATGAAATTAAAATATGACAATTATATTTTTGACTTATATGGAACTTTGATAGATATACACACTGATGAGAGTAGTCCGAAGTTTTGGAAAAAGATTACCGAATTTTATTCATGTTATGGAGCAGATTATACCCCGGAACAGCTGCAGCAGACCTATTTTGATCTTGTAAGACAGCAGGAACATGAACTTGCCTATAAACTGGCAATAAGCTTCCCTGAGATAGAGCTTGAGAGAGTCTTTGTAAAGCTTCTGCTAAAAGCTCCTTTTCATCATGAGACATATAGCTCTGTATATCAAATGAATGAGGAAGAGCTTGTGCATAGTCAGTGGGTTCAGGATCTGTCCAATATGTTCAGGATATTATCAAGAGACAGGCTTAAGGTATATCCGGGAGTTATCGACACTCTAAAGACAATTCAAAAAGAAGGCGGAAGGATATTCCTTTTATCCAATGCCCAGGGCCTTTTTACAAGACCTGAGCTGGAGATAACCGGCCTCGCAGGGTATTTTGATGATATTTATATCTCTTCTGAGAATCAAATGAAAAAGCCCCAGCCCCAGTTTATGAAAAAGCTCCTGGATGAGCAGCAGATCACAGCATCAAGCGCTGTTATGATAGGCAATGATTTTCAAAGTGATATAGGAATTGCTGCAGCCTGCAAAGTTGATAGTATATTCCTTAATACAGATGGCCTTAGCCAGCTTGAGATGCGTGCCAGATTATCAAGAGTAACAGATGACTATTACAAAGGCTATAAACCGGAGATAGTAATGTCCGGCGATATCAGGGAAATTCTTGATATATGCACTGATAATTAATTAACTGATTGAAACTTCGCACTTGCCAAACATCGGCGCTGTCTCAAATGATGGCTCATGTTTGGCAAGTGCGAAGTTTATGCAGCTTTTTGCTCCTCGTATTCTTCTGAGAGAGATCTGAATACAGTCTTACGTCCTATAAATCCTATTATCCTAACTATGATAACTCCGGCTATGATGCCTATGGAATCGATGGCTACATCTCGAAGCTGTGGTGATCTTCCATATGAAAATGACTGATGATACTCGTCGAGGAAAGCGTATAATACACAGAACAAAGTAGCCAGGAAAGATAACTTAAATCCTCTTATCTTATATACATATAGAGGCAGGGAAACTGACATTGCAAGAAGGAAATACTCTGTAATGTGAGCTGCCTTTCTGATATAAAACTGGTTGTTTAAAGCATAGTTTGCAATCTGACTTGATGACAGGTCCAGAGCGAATAGGTTGTTGATTAGATCATAAAAATGAAATCCAACATCATAACTTAAAGAACTTGATTCTGTACCGCTCTGACCTGAAAAAGAATAGATCAGGTACATCATCACAAGTGCAGGAACAAATGATAGTGGTTTAAGTGTGTATCTTAATGTGTATTTGATATACATTCGTAAATATTTCATAGTTAACCTCATTATTATCTGGTGTACTGACTTATTCATATTTGATCAAATATGAATGAGTCAGTACACCAAGGATATAAATATCTATAAATCTTCTTGTAAGATAAGTCAAGTTGGAGATTATCATCCTAAATTACGATCATAACATATTGATATTAAGTATAGATAATCATTATAATCTATAGTATAGGGGCGAAACATAAAACTAACTTAAAATGGGACTTATATTAAGATTGTTTGCTAGCGTTGCCCAGGATATGAGGTTGTACTTGAAAGGCAGTAGGTTTGAAAATGGCAACTTGATGACGTTTTAGAACGTTTGTTCAAAAATATCATCGAAAATGGCAAAATATTTGGAGAATCGCACTCTGTACAATTTGTGACACTGTTGTTATAATTTATCAGAATTGCGGAGTTGCGTTGTTTTGTAACTATCATTACTAAAAAAATGAGGTGAAGAACATGGCAGATGTAACTGAGAATAGCCCGCAGGATATTGTTAACCGTTATCGTGGTATGGTAGAGACTCTATCTAAGTATTTGAAGTGGTTCAAAGAAAATGATAGCAAAGCAGTCGATCAGAAGTATAATGGATCGAATATGGATACTACCATGATATTTCCGGTATATGATTCTACAGTCCTTTCTTTTGTAAAGGATGCGCAGGCTTCCGGTCTTATGGACCGCAATTATGTGTATTTATATAGTAGGAAGAATCTAAAAACCTGGAAAGACGAACTTGAATATATATCAAATGTAGACATTATGCATTTGGACGATGTCAATCGTATTTTATCTAAGTATGTTCTGGGTGGACAGGTCAAAGCCGGAATGTGGTCAGAAGCTGTTCAGCATGGGATCTTTGAACATGCTGTCAGGAAGATGCAGGAACTTATTGAATTGTGGGATCATGAGAACTGATCCCGTAGTAGAACGCTTTTTCATGCGGGGAGAAGTATGGGAGCCAAGGCAAGCAGAACTGAAAAGCATATTTTAGCTAAGGCTAGGGAGATTTTTTCCAAAAAAGGCTTTAAGAATGTTACTATGCAGGATATCGTAGATGCCTGCGATATAAGTCGTGGTGGATTATATCTTCATTTTTCAAGTGTCGAAGATATATTCCTGGCTGTTCTTAAAGCAGAAGATTCTATTGGATCAGATAACGAAGCTTCTTCTGAGAATGTTGAAGGCGAAGGTGACTATTTAGATGGCATCAGTGTCAGCACTAAACTTTCTGCATCTGACAGATTTGCAGCATTTTTGAAGGAGCAGAAACGCTTTATCCTTCGCAGAAAAGACGGTCTTAGTCTTGCTCTTATGGAATACTATTCTGGTCACAATTCATCCCCTGACAACAATTATATTAAGGGTCGTTTTGACGATTGCGTTCACACCATCGAAGAGATTGTTTCTGATGGTGCTTTAAGTGGCGAATTTGAGTGTGAGGATGTAGCTGGTTTTGCCAGAAATCTTGCATACGTATTGGAAGGACTTAAGACTATGGCAACAGTTGTATCTATATCTGAACAGACTGTGGACAAGGAGATGTTTTATATTCTGCAGGGCATTGTACCTGTAGATCAATATATTAATAATTAATGAAAATGTGCTTCGAAATTCGGAGCACATTTTTTTAAAAAAGAAAGAGGAGAATTATGGTCAGAAGAGTCTATGTAGAAAAAAAGAAACCTTTTGCAGGCAAGGCAAAAGACCTGCGACATGAGATAAGAAGGTATCTTGGTATCATGTCATGCGAGGATGTTCGCGTACTTATAAGATACGATATTGAGAACGTATCTGATGAGGTATTTGAGAAGGCTTGTACTACAGTTTTTTCAGAGCCTCCTGTTGATATACTTTACAGAGAGTCTTTTGACGTTAATGAAGGTGAGCGCGTATTCAGCGTTCAGGCCCTTCCCGGACAGTTCGACCAAAGAGCTGACTCAGCTGAGCAGTGCGTCCGCTTTATACGAGGCGAAGAAGAGCCTATCATCAGAAGCGCTGATACATATGTGATCATAGGCAATGTATCTGACGAGGAGCTTGATAAGATCAAAGAGTATGTTGTAAACCCTGTAGATTCTCGTATAGTAGATGAGACCAAGGCTGATACTCTTGCAACCACATATCCTGAGCCTGAAGATGTCAAGATCTTCGATGGCTTCAAGGATATGAGTCAGGAAGAGCTTAGAAAGCTCTATGATTCACTTGGACTTGCCATGACTTTCAAGGATTTTGAATGGATCCAGACTTATTTCCATGATGAGGAAAAAAGAGATCCTTCCGTTACAGAGATCCGTGTTCTTGATACATACTGGTCTGATCACTGCCGTCATACAACATTCGGCACTGAGCTTAAGACTATAACATTTGGCGAAGGCGATTACAAAAAGCCTATCGAGAATGCATATAATGAATACCTTATCGCACGTGATGAGCTCTACGCTGATCCTGCTAAGAAAAAAGAGAAGTTCATCTCCCTTATGGATCTTGCTCTTGTAGGAATGAAGAAGCTCAAAAAAGACGGTAAGCTCACAGATATGGAAGAATCTGAAGAGAACAATGCCTGTACAGTAGTAGTTCCTGTAGAAGTTGATTACGGTCAGGGCAAGACAACTGAGAACTGGCTTGTATTCTTCAAGAATGAAACACACAACCATCCTACAGAGATCGAGCCTTTCGGCGGCGCTGCAACATGTCTTGGCGGTGCTATCCGTGATCCGCTTTCAGGAAGAGGTTATGTATATCAGGCAATGCGTGTAACAGGTGCTGCAGATCCTACAGTTCCTGTATCCCAGACTCTTAAAGGTAAGCTCTCACAGAAGAAGCTCGTAAGAGGCGCTGCTCAGGGATATTCATCCTATGGTAACCAGATAGGTCTTGCTACAGGATATGTTAAGGAAATATATCACCCTAACTACGTAGCTAAGAGAATGGAAATCGGTGCTGTTATGGGCGCTGCTCCTCAGGCCAATGTAATGCGTAAGAGCTCAGACCCGGGAGATATCATCGTACTTCTTGGCGGACGCACAGGCCGCGATGGAATAGGAGGAGCTACAGGATCTTCCAAGGCTCATACAAATGCCTCACTTACAACATGCGGAGCTGAGGTTCAGAAGGGTAATGCTCCTACAGAGCGTAAACTTCAGAGACTCTTTAGAAGAAAAGAAGTATCATCCATCATCAAGAAGTGTAACGACTTTGGTGCAGGCGGTGTATCAGTAGCAATCGGCGAACTTGCAGATGGTCTTGATGTAAATCTTGATCTTGTACCTAAGAAATATGCAGGTCTTGATGGAACAGAGCTTGCTATATCAGAGTCTCAGGAGCGTATGGCAGTAGTGGTTGATCCTAAGGATGTCGATCAGTTCCTTGCATATGCAGCAGAAGAGAACCTTGAAGCTGTAAAGGTGGCGGTAGTAACCAAGGAACCTCGTCTTGTACTTAACTGGAGAGGCAAGAAGATAGTAGATATCTCCAGAGCATTCCTTAATACTAATGGTGCTCACCAGGAGACAGATGTAGAAGTGGAGATTCCTTCAAAGGCAGATAACTATTTTAACAAGGTTGCTTGTGAGAAAGCTGGCGAAGCTCTTTCAAAGGGCGATGTAAAGGCTGCATTCCTTGAGGAGATGAAAGACCTTAACGTATGTTCTCAGAAGGGTCTTGTAGAAAGATTTGACTCATCTATCGGAGCTGCAACGGTTGAAATGCCTTATGGTGGTAAATACCAGCTTACAGAGACTCAGAACATGATAGCAAAGCTTCCTGTTCTTGATGGCGAAAGCGATACAGTAACAATGATGGCTTACGGATTTGATCCATATCTTTCATCCTGGAGCCCATATCACGGCGCTGTATATGCAGTAACAGAGTCTGTAGCAAGAATCGTAGCAGGCGGCGGCGAAGTTAAAGACCTTCACTTCACATTCCAGGAGTATTTCAAGAGAATGACAGAAGATCCAAAGAGATGGTCACAGCCATTTACAGCTCTTCTTGGTGCTCTTGATGCTCAGCTTGGATTTGGCAAGGCTTCAATAGGTGGTAAGGACTCTATGTCAGGATCATTTAATGACATCAACGTACCACCAACACTTGTATCCTTCGCTGTAGATGTAGCAAAGCTTTCAGATGTTGTAACACCTGAACTTAAGGCAGCAGGAGATAAGCTTGTAGAAGTAAGAATCGCAAGAGATGAATATGATCTTCCTGTATATGAGAAAGTTATTGCTCTTTACAATAAGGTTTCAGAGCTTATGAAGAGCGGCGTTATAAAGTCTGCTTATGCTCTTGACGGATACGGAATCGCTGCAGCAGCTGCAAAGATGTCCTTTGGTAACAAGCTTGGAGTAGCATTTGATGATGCTGTAAGTGCAAAAGATCTTTTTGCAAACGGAATGTGTAATCTCCTTGTAGAAGTTTCTGAAGCAGACCTTTCCAAGGTACTCGAAGTTGAAGGCGCAAGACTTGTAGGAAGCGTAACAAGCGAAAATGTCTTCACAGTAGAAGGCATCAAGGTAGACGGTGAGGAGCTTCTTAGCGCATGGACAGGAACACTTGAAAAGGTATTCCCTTCAAAAGCAGGAGATGACGAGACTGTTATCGAAACAAAGCTTTATGATACAAAAGATATATATGTATGCAAGAACAAAGTTGCAAAGCCTACAGTATTCATTCCTGTATTCCCGGGAAGTAACTGTGAGTACGACTCTGCAGCAGCTTTTAAGGCAGCAGGCGCTGATGTAGATATCAAGATATTCAGAAACCAGAATGCACAGGATATCTACGAATCAGTTGAAGAGTTTGAAAAGTCAATTGAAAAGGCACAGATCATCATGTTCCCAGGCGGATTCTCAGCAGGCGATGAACCGGATGGATCAGCTAAGTTCTTTGCAACAGCATTCCAGAATGCTAAGATCAAAGAAGCTGTAGAAAAGCTCCTCAACGAAAGAGACGGACTTGTACTTGGTATCTGTAACGGATTCCAGGCTGTCATCAAGCTTGGACTTGTACCAAACGGCAAGATCACAGGTCAGAACGTAGATTCACCTACACTGACATTCAATACAATAGGACGTCACATCTCCAAGATGGCATACCTCAAGGTTGTATCCAATAAGAGCCCATGGCTCCAGGAAGCAAAGCTTGGCGGAGTATATACAAACCCTGCTTCACACGGTGAAGGAAGATTCGTTGCTCCTGAAAATGTTATTGATGATCTGTTTGCAAACGGTCAGGTTGCATTCCAGTACTGCGATGTAGATGGCAACATCTCTATGGACAGCGAATGGAACATCAACGGATCCTACAGAGCTATCGAAGGTATCACATCTCCTGACGGAAGATGTCTTGGTAAGATGTGCCATGCAGAGCGTCGTGGCAAGGGCGTAGCTGTTAATATCTACGGTGAGCAGGATCTTAAGATCTTTAAGTCAGGTGTAGAGTACTTTAAGTAATCAGATATCCTTCGGGCTCTTACAGGGTCCGAAGGTTAACTTTAGTAAAGACAATTATTTTCTTCTTTTTAGAAGCGGAAGGGACAGATAGTTTATGAAAAAAGCCTTTTTAATCCTTGAAGACGGAACAGTGTTTGAAGGACAGGCAATTGGCGCTGATAAGGAAGTTGTCAGTGAGATAGTATTTAATACAACTATGGCAGGCTACACAGAAGTATTTACCGATCCTTCATATGCAGGTCAGGCGGTATGCATGACATATCCTCTTATCGGTAACTACGGAGTATGCCTTGACGATATGGAATCCGAGAGAATCTGGCTTGACGGCATCATAGTCAGAGAACTCTCTGAGGTAGCATCAAACTTCAGATGTGATATGACTTTGGAAGAGTTCCTTGTAAGGTATGATATTCCCGGAGTACAGGGAATCGATACAAGAAAGCTTACAAGAATCCTTCGTGAAAAGGGAACCATGAATGGCGTCATCACAACTAATGAAAACTACAACCTTGATGAGCTGATCAAGAAGATGAAAGCTTATACAACAAAAGGCGTGGTTGAGAAGGTTTCCTGCAAAGAAAAGTATGAGGTTAAGGGCGCAAGAGACCTTTCTGATAACGGACCTGTATCAGGAAGTGCTGTATTTAACGAGGATAACTATAAAGCAGATCTTGCGGGAGATCACTCAAAGAGAGAAAAGAAGCCTTCACTTGTAAGAACACTTAACGGCATAAAGGCAGACGGAACCCACCTTAAGGTAGCTCTTCTTGATGTAGGAGCCAAGTACAATATAGCAGGCTCACTTGCGGCAAGAGGATGTGATGTAACAGTATATCCATATAATACAAGTGCAGAAGAGATCCTTGCCGGAAATCCTGACGGAATAATGCTTTCTAACGGCCCCGGAGATCCAAAGGACTGTGAATCAGTAATTAAGGAAGTTAAAAAGCTCTATGATTCAGATGTTCCGATCTTTGCTATCTGTCTTGGCCATCAGCTCATGGCGCTTGCAACAGGAACAGATACACATAAGCTCAAGTATGGTCACAGAGGTGGTAACCATCCTGTCAAAGAGCTTGCTACAGGCAAGGTTTACATCAGTTCTCAGAACCACGGCTACGTAGTAGATACTGATAAGCTTGATCCTAAAGTTGCAGTACCTGCCTATGTAAATGTTAACGATGGCACTAATGAAGGACTTAGATATACAGGCAAGAATATATACACTGTCCAGTTCCATCCCGAAGCCAGCGCAGGCCCTCAGGATACGGGAACACTTTTTGACAGCTTTATACACATGATGACAGATGGAATGTTTAGCTAAGATCAGATGAAATGCGGGAACATTTTTTATCTGAAAATATGACCTGATAAAAAGTGTTGTAAAAACTATTGATCGTCAGCTGTTTAAATCATATATAGGAATTGAAAGGAAGTTATTAAATGCCTAAGAATAAAGATGTCAAAAAAGTTTTGGTCATTGGCTCCGGCCCAATAGTAATAGGTCAGGCAGCAGAGTTCGACTATGCCGGTACACAGGCTTGTCGTTCACTTAAAGAAGAGGGAATTGAAGTAGTACTTGTTAACTCAAACCCTGCTACTATCATGACAGACCGCGACATTGCAGACGAAGTTTATATAGAGCCTCTTACAGTCAAGGTTCTGGAACAGATCATAGAAAAAGAAAAACCGGATTCAATCCTTCCTACACTTGGTGGTCAGGCAGGACTTAACCTTGGTATGGAACTTGCAGAATCAGGATTCCTTGATAAGCACGGAGTCAAGCTCCTTGGAACAACTGCTGAGACTATCAAGAAGGCAGAAGACCGTCAGGAATTCAAGGACACCATGGAAAAAATCGGTGAGCCCTGCGCAGCTTCTCTTGTAGTAACAGATGTGGAATCCGGCGTAGAGTTTGCAAGAAAGATCGGATACCCGGTAGTACTAAGGCCTGCCTTCACTCTTGGAGGATCAGGCGGCGGTATCGCTCACAACCAGGTAGAGCTTGAAGATATTCTTGCTAACGGACTTAGACTTTCACGTGTACATGAAGTACTTGTAGAAAGATGTATCTCAGGATGGAAGGAAATCGAGTACGAAGTAATCCGTGACTCAAACGGTAACTGCATCACAGTATGTAACATGGAGAACATTGACCCTGTTGGTGTTCACACAGGTGACTCAATAGTAGTTGCTCCTTCTCAGACACTTACTGACAAAGAGTATCAGATGCTCAGAAGCTCTGCTCTTAATATCATCAATGAGCTTGAGATCACAGGTGGATGTAACGTGCAGTTTGCACTTCACCCTACATCTTTTGAGTACTGTGTAATCGAAGTTAACCCTCGTGTAAGCCGTTCATCAGCGCTTGCATCTAAGGCTACAGGTTATCCTATCGCCAAGGTTGCAGCCAAGATCGCACTTGGCTATACACTTGATGAGATCCCGAATGCTATCACAGGTAAGACTTATGCTTCATTCGAGCCTGCACTTGACTACTGCGTGCTGAAGTTCCCAAGACTTCCATTTGATAAGTTCATCACAGCTAAGAGAACTCTCTCAACTCAGATGAAGGCTACAGGTGAAGTTATGTCCATCTGCACCAACTTCGAAGGTGCCATGATGAAGGCTATAAGATCACTTGAGCAGCATGTAGACTCACTTACAAGCTATGACTTTACAGAACTTTCTGATGAAGATCTTGCAGAAGATCTTAAGAAAGTTGATGATATGCGTATCTGGCGTATAGCAGAAGCTTTGAGAAGAGGCGTAAGCTACGAAGAGATCCATGATATATCTCAGATTGATATATGGTTTATCAATAAGATAGATAATCTTGTAAAGGTAGAGAAGGCTATTAAGGCTGAAGGTAAGAATCTTTCAGTAGATACACTTCTTAAAGCCAAGAGACTTGAGTATCCTGATAACGTAATTGCAGAGTATACGGGCCTAACAATAGATGAAGTCAAAGAGCTTCGATACAAGAACAATATCGTTGCATCCTACAAGCTCGTAGATACCTGCGCAGCAGAATTTGAAGCTCAGACACCATACTACTATTCAGTATATGATGGACCTGATTCTGAGGATGAAGCAGCACTTAAGAGAACTGACAAAAAGAAGATCCTGGTACTTGGTTCGGGTCCTATCAGAATCGGTCAGGGTATTGAGTTCGACTACTGCTCAGTACATGCTACATGGGCATTTAAGAAAGCCGGATTTGAGACTATCATCATCAACAATAACCCTGAGACAGTATCAACAGACTTCGATATAGCAGATAAGCTCTATTTCGAGCCTCTTACACCTGAAGATGTTGAGAATATAGTACGTCTTGAAAAGCCAGACGGAGCTGTAGTTCAGTTTGGTGGTCAGACTGCTATCAAGCTTACTCAGGATCTTATGAAGATGGGTGTTAAGATCTACGGAACTGATGCAAAAGACGTAGATGCAGCAGAAGATAGAGAGATCTTCGATGAGATCCTTGAAAAGACTCAGATAAAGCGTGCGGAAGGTGCTACAGTATATACAGCAGAAGAAGCCAAGGAAGTAGCTAACAGACTTGGATATCCTGTACTTGTACGTCCTTCATATGTACTTGGCGGTCAGGGAATGCAGATAGCACTTTCTGATCAGGAGATAGAAGAGTTCATGAACATCATCAACAGATATGCTCAGGATCATCCTATCCTTGTAGATAAGTATCTTCAGGGTATTGAGACAGAGGTTGACGCTGTATGCGACGGCGAAGATATCGTAATCCCAGGTATCATGGAGCATATCGAAAGATCAGGTGTTCACTCAGGTGACTCTATATCAGTATATCCTTCCCAGTCCCTGTCCCAGAAGGTTAAGGATACTATCGCAGAGTATACAAAGAGACTTGCTAAGGCCCTTAATGTAATAGGTCTTATCAATGTTCAGTTTATAGCAGTTGGAGATGAAGTATACATCATCGAGGCTAACCCAAGATCATCCCGTACTGTTCCATACATCAGTAAAGTAACAGGTATACCGATAGTAGACCTTGCAGCACAGGTTATGATGGGTAAGAAGCTTAAAGATCTTGGCTATACACCGGGACTTCAGCCGGAAGCATCACATGTAGCTATCAAGATGCCTGTATTCTCCTTCGAGAAGATAAGAGGTGCTGAGATCAGCCTTGGACCTGAGATGAAGTCAACAGGTGAGTGTCTTGGTATAAGCACAAACTTCAAAGAAGCTCTGTACAAGGCTTTCCTTGGAGCAGGAGTATCACTTCCCAAACACAAGCAGATGATCATCACAGTTAAGGATGCCGATAAGGGCGAGATCATCGATATCGCAAGACGCTATGAGAAGCTTGGATATATCATCTATGCTACACTTGGAACAGCAGATGTCCTGAACCAGAACGGCGTCAAGGCACGTAAGGTCAACAACATCCACCAGGAATCACCTACAGTCATGGACCTTATCCTCGGCCACAAGATCGACCTTGTAATCGATACACCTACTCAGGGACGTGACAAGAGCCGTGACGGATTCCTTATCCGCCGTACTGCCATAGAGACAGGTGTAAATGTTATCACAGCTCTTGATACAGCTAAGGCACTGGTATCCAGTCTTGAGAATGCGTATAACGAAGAAGGTCTTGAGCTTGTAGATATCGCTAAGATCTGAAAATTATAAATGATTGTTTTAACAAGGGGCTGCTATGCAGCCCCTTAATTAGTATATGAACAGCGCAAAGCATAAACTTTTATTCAATAGGAAATAGCTATTTTTGCTTGAAAGTTGGTGTATTTATATATATAATGATTTTACCGAAATAGATTTAGGCGAAATTAACTTCGGCAAAAATGATTTCGCCTTATGGAGGTGCTGTATGAAGGATATATTTAGAGGTAGAACAACAGAATTAAGAATTCTTGATAAGAAATTTAAACAGAGTGGTTTTGTAATGACAGTTCTATATGGGCGCCGTCGAATTGGCAAGACGAAACTTATTAATAAATTTATGCATGATCATGATTGCAAGAGTATATCTTTCACAGCAGTTGAAAGAGGTGAGGCAGAGTTATTATCTTTGATGACAGAATCTGTTTTAAACGCCTTGTCACCGGAATTAGTAGGAACTATAAGCTTTAATAGTTTTGAAAATTTATTTGATTACATAGGAAAGCAAGCGGAAAAGGAAAGAATCGTATTTTTTATAGATGAATATCCTTATCTGGCAAAACAGTGCCCTTATATTCAATCTGTTCTTCAGAAGCAGATTGATACAAAGTGGAAAAAAGGCAATCTGTTTTTTATAATATGCGGCTCATTAGTCAGTTTTATGAAGGATGAAGTATTAGCAGAATCAGCTCCTTTACATGGACGAAGCGACTTGGAATTAAAGTTACGTCCTTTTAATTATATTGAAACGGCAGAATTTCTGGATGGATATACTAATGAAGAAAAGGCTATTTGCTATGGGCTAACAAATGGTGTTGCAAAGTATATCGAGCAGTTTGATGTAAATGAATCTTTGGAAGAAAATATAATAGACCAGTTTTATTCTGTTGGTGGATATTTTTCGGAAGAGCAAATTAAAACTGTAGTTAGCAATGATAAAAAAAATCCGGCATTATATAATTCCATTATTTCTGCAGTAGCAACTGGACACACAAAAAATAGTGAAATTGCATCGTATGTTGGCGTCGATGAAGTGACTTATCCATTAAAAGTGCTAGTTAATGCGGAATTGCTGGAAAGACGAGTTGTAAAAAAACCTTATTACATTCTTAATGATAGTATGCTTGAATTCTGGTTCCGATATGTAAATAGAGCAACAAGTCTTATAAATGCAGATAATGGTGAAGCATATTTCCATTCAGCGGTAAAAGATCATTTACATGATTTTATGGGGAAAGTATTTGAAAAAATGGCTAAGGAATATCTTTTATCGCATGCAGGTGTAGATGATTTTCCTATTCTTACAGATATTACAGATTACCAGGATATAGTATTAGATGAAAACAGGAAACAAAAGCAAATTGAAATAGATTTACTAGGAAAAAATGGAAAACAAATTATTCTAGTTGGAGAATGCAAATTTAAAAATTCTCAGTTTGACAAAGCTGAATATGAAAAGCTATTGGATAAAATAAAATATATTCCTTCAAACAATCCTGTAATATGCGTGTTTTCTCTTGGTGGATTTTCAGATTATGTGAAAGAGAATGCAAGTGCTTTCAAATTGATCACATTGGACGATATGTATAAATAACTCAAACTTCGCACATATAAAATGCGGAAGGCATCGTGTATTCCTGAGGCTGGCAGTAAATAAATGATTTTCTTGTCATGAAAATTATTTAAAATTCAAGGCATGATATCTGGACTAATATATTCTGGGATTTATAAACTCGCTTCGCTCAAACAGATAAATCCCAAACAGAATATATTAGTCCATCTATCAAGCTCTTGAATTTAATATAATTTTCGAAGACAAGAAAATTATTTATTTACTAACAGCCTCAGGAATATTCAAGGTCTTGGTGTTTTTTATATGTGCGAAGTTTAAAAACTATAATAAAAAGATTTACGAAACAGATGCAGTTCATCGGATGAAAAATGCATTTCGTCAGATTTTAAAGTATTTAAAAATGATATTAGTATAATTTTATTGGATATAGTAGAAGCTTTTGTGAAAACGGAATACATATAACACAAATGGATGGGGAGAACTTTAATGGGAAAAAGAATTTTTATGGATGTGTCACAGGTGTTTGCTATTGCAGATAAGCTGAGTAATTACAGTGACACTCAGACTTCAATGATTGATAAATATCATCTTACAGCAATAAAGATGATAGATAGTATGGAAGGTGCATCTAAAAATAGCCTTGAAATGGCTGCCAATCATATCAAAGCTGAGACGTGTGATGCAATTGGGAGAATGACAGGATTTAATCTAATATATAAGATTACTGGAAATAATAGACTACTAATTGATAAGGAAGGTGCAGAAGCAGCAAAAATAAAAACACTCCAAAATAGAACAGAATTAAGTGCTTCGAGAGATAAATTATGTAAATATTGAAAGAAGAGTTGATGAAAATGGTGATGTTAAATATGTTGTTCATAATTCAGGTTACTATAGTGATGATAATAAAAATAATAGTCCAGATAAAGATGAATTTGTCGAAATGGAATATGACTCTTTGGATGAAGCAATAGAAAATGTTGGTCATGATCATGATTCAGAACCTGTTATGATTATTAAAATCACAAAGCCGGAATATAATGATGCCCCAGAGAAAGAGGAAAAGCCGTGTTAAAAAAGCTTATATCAATATGTGTAATTATGATCATTATGCTTACAGGATGTATGAAAGCAGCAGATGGATATGTTTCTTACATTGAGGATTTTGGCCCTAATGATATAGAATGCCATTCGTATTATCACTATATGCGTGTTGAAGGTGGAAGGTATGATTCGTGCCTTGCGCGATATGACTTGATTACGGAGTCTGATCAAGAAATATATATCGTTGATGATTTGGAAAAACAAAGAATTACGAGCTTTTGCGGAGATGATAAGGGTGTGTTTTATGTAGTAGAGACATTTCAAGAAAAGAATGAAGAAAGAGTTCTTTTCTATTATGATCTTAACTCGCAGGAAACAGAAACATTACTTACTTCAAATGATCATTTGACTGTATATAAGGACTCCAGTACAAATCGAATAAGGGTTTCAGATGGTACGCAAAAATATAATATTGATAACGGCAGTTTACAATTGGCGGAAAATGAAGAAGTTGTTGTGAGTTCGATTAATAGTGATGAAAGTTGCATTGAACTTGTAAATGATGATGGAACTGAAATAAGTATTAGTAAAGAATATGGAAATAAGGAATTTACTTATAGCATAGGGGATACGACAGGTGTTATCAGCGCACTATCAGATTGTGGTGGTGAAGAATCAGGGGTATCATATAACTTCATTATAGAAGAAAATAATGTGGTAGGTGTTGTTCAGATTACAAAAGGCGGTAGTGGATATGGCGGCTTGGGTATAATTCCTAAAAATATTCTTCCGGCTAGTAAATTAAAAAGGGAAGTGCTTGTTTCCTTTGACTACACTACTGGTGAAAGTGAAATACTATTTGAGACCAAAAATAATTCGATAAGAATTATTGGATATAGAGATGACAATGTATATTTATTGAATAAAGGAAATATAATCAAAAGAAACCTGGCAGATGGAAGTGAGACGGAACTATGCACATTGTCATATGAAGGAGATAATCAATTATCATTCTCATGGATTGGTAGTAGTCTGGTAATCTTTGATGAAGATGATTATCAAGTGATCGCTAGTGTTCAAACTTAAACTAAAAATGGATTGCCGGGCTAGGGTAAAGTTTTTGTAGGATTAATAGATAATGGTAAAATAATTGTACGCAATAAAAAAGGACAACCTTCTGTGTTAACATATTTGTTGGCAAAAACAAAAAATGCAGGAGGTGTCCTTATGGACAGTATAAAACAAATTTGGGAAGAAGGGAAGAAAAACTTGTAAAAATTAAGGAATCTTTTGCAAAGAAGTTACAGTTCAGACGCAATGTCATTTAGTTAACATCACGAGTTAGACCCTAAATAAAGAATCTAACTCGTGATGTTAACTAAATGACATTGGGTATGAACTGTAGCGAGATGCTGGACAGACTATTTGAAAAGGCAAAAGCAGATGAAGATCTTAGAAAAAAGCTGATTGATACTAAAAAATCAGATAATTCGCTGGCTGATTTTTGCGCTATTGCGACAGAAAATGGTCTTGAATTATCTGTCATGGATATGATCAATCAGGGCGAAGAATTCTATGCGGAGATCAAGAGAAGTACTAATGGCGGCGGCGAGAACTCTCCGGAACTTGATGAGTGGAATGATGAGTATAATATTTTTATGATGAGGCTCGAAGCACTTTGATCTGCTGTGCTAAGCTAATCATTTGCAGAGCACTTTAGGTTATCAATAGAATTAAAAATGTGTTATTTGTAAAAGTTATTTTTAGGGGAGTTTATGGTTATTTTTGAAGAAACAAAAGATGATTATCATGTTATATTCAGCCTGTTTTGGTTCTTGGTTTTGATTACAATATGGGCAATTTTTGGCGTTTTAATAGACTATACAGGCGGAATTAATTCAGAATTAAATTATCCTTTTTATATAATATTAGTAATTGGCTTTTTCTGGAGCATTATATTGTTGATAGCCAATTTAAAGCGATGTATTTCTAATTTAAATAAAAAGAAATTCATTTTTGATGATCATTCTTTTACCATCAAGCATTTTATTTTCAAGAAAAGATATGAATACAGCGGACTTCGTAATGTGAGTATAAATTATGAATTTATAGCTTTTGTATATTATGATAAGCAGAATACTATTGAAATTAAGGAATATGAAATTGCATATAATGTTGCAGCAGAAATAGAAAAACATCTTAAGGCAGGAGACATGGCAGACTGATGAGTTTTTGTGACAAATGTATTGATAGTACTGATATAAGAATCTAAAGAACATTTAGGTAGTCTTAAGCAGTTTATGATGCTGGATAAGGTCTATAGTATTTTTCTTGTCGTGTATCCTGATGAAACTGTTGTTATTGGGTACGGGGAATTTGAGTCGTAGAATATGCAGATGTTATATTTCGTTTATTCTTTGGTTTATAGAAGGGGATGAATATAATGGATATTGTATATAAAAAGCTAACTGAAAATGAACTTGACCAGATCATTGAAATGAGAATTAATCAGCTGACAGAAGAGTATACTTCGGAAGGTAAGACTGTTCCTGAAAATGTGGATCTTAAGAAATCGCTGATGGATTTTTATACCAAGAATATGGCTGCTGGTACATATGTATCCTGGCTTGCTTTTGACGGCGATAAGATAGTTGGCACAAGCGGAATGTCTTTTGCAGAAAAGCCTCCGTACTTCACTTGTCCTACAGGGAGACTTGGAATCTTATCAAGTATGTATACGGATCCTGATTATAGAAGGATGGGCATAGCAACGCAGCTTCTGGACAGAGTTGTCAAGGAAGCTAAGGACTATGGATGCGGAACAATCTATATTACAGCTTCTAATATGGGTGTTAAATTATACGAATCATATGGATTTAAGCAAAATGGTAATTTCATGCAATATAATTTCTGAGAAAATATAAAGGTTAGAGATATTTATTTTTAATAAAGATGTTATGCCGGTCACTGTTAGATATTTGTAACAGTGACCGGCACGTTTTTTCTCATTAGTGAGAAGTTTAGTAATAGTATTGTTTTTTAGGGCACAAAAAATGGATCCGAAGATCCATCTGGAAGTATTATTTAGGCCATTCTTGCGAAGGCTGCAGTACATTTGTTGAAGATGTCATCTGCGAGATCGTCGAGATTATCATTATCTTCTTCAGTAATGTTATCAGTTGCGGAAGTGGTTGTTGTACCCTGCATGCTCAGAAGCCCGTTGATTACGTCAACTGCTTTGATGTAGTTGTCATCTGATAACATTTTTAGTTTTTCTAAAGTTGTGTCAAGCGCCTGCATTACTAATAAATCCTTTCATATATCATCCTTAATAAAAAATCAACTTTTATATAATAGACCGAAAAAAAGCCATTTTCAAGCTAAAACTTTAATTCGCATAGTGCTAGACGGCATTTGGATTATGCCTTAATTTTATTTAGTTTTCTTGATTAAAATTCATGTTTTGGGCCCATGTTTTTGACGAAAATTTTGAGTAAAAAAGCCTTGCAAAAAGGTATGGTTGGGTGTATATTGAATACAACATATGAACAAATGCTCATTTAATTAAAAATAAATCAAGGCCATGGTGCCGGAAAGAGGAATAATATGAAGAAAACTTACGCTATTGATGTTGATTGTGCTAACTGTGCAGCTAAGATGGAAGATGCTACCAAGAAGACAGAGGGTGTAAAGGACTGCGTAGTTAACTTTATGGCTCTTAAGATGAAGGTTGAGTTCGAAGAGGGCGCTGATCCTGCAGTTGTAATGCCTGAAGTACTTAAGAACTGCAAAAAGGTAGAGGATGACTGTGATATTACATTCTAAGTCTTGTAATTTATTGAATGTTAGGGAATTTTAGATATTAGGATATCTCTTTTGGGTAGAAAAGGAGATGTTCGATTAAGAGTAGCCGTTTAAATGAATATATACTTTAAAGGCTATTAAGAAGGAATGCTTATGAACAAGAAACAGAAAAAGACACTAATCAGGATCATAATATCAGCAATACTTATGATAGCCGGAATATTCATTCCGCTCGAAGGCATTGCGCTGTTTGTTTTTTACCTGATTCCATATTTTATCATTGGATATGATGTCCTTTTGAAGGCATGGAAGGGTATTTTAAACCGCCAGCCTTTTGATGAATGCTTCCTTATGGCTGTTGCAACCATAGGAGCTATAGTCGTAGCTATCATGGGTAAGGGCGAATATACTGAGGCGATTGCGGTTATGCTTTTTTACCAGATAGGAGAGTGGTTCCAGAGCGTGGCTGTAGGTAAGTCAAGGCGCAATATCTCAGAGCTGATGGATATAAGACCTGACTACGCTAATATAGAAAATGAGGATGGAAGCCTTGAAAAGGTTGATCCTGATGAGGTAGAAGCTGGAACTGTTATAGTTGTGGAGCCTGGCGAGAAGATTCCGATCGATGGAATCGTAGAATCAGGTAGATCTACTCTTAATACAAGTGCTCTTACGGGTGAGAGCATTCCTACTGATGTAGAAGAGGGCGATGAGGTGCTTAGCGGCTGCATCAATATGTCTGGTATCCTTCGCATTAGAACTACTAAAGAGTTTGATGAATCTACTGCTTCCAAGATTCTTGATCTTGTTGAGAATGCAAGTTCAAGAAAGTCTAAGTCAGAACAGTTCATTACTAAGTTCGCAAGAGTTTATACTCCTGTAGTTGTATACAGTGCTCTTGTGCTTGCAATCCTTCCCCCACTTGTAAGGATGCTTTTCATGGGACTTGATCCTATGTGGCCTGAGTGGATCTACAGGGCGCTTACCTTCCTTGTAATCAGCTGTCCTTGTGCTCTTGTTGTTAGTATACCTCTTAGCTTTTTTGCCGGACTTGGCGGATCAAGCAGAGAAGGCGTACTTATAAAGGGCTCCAACTATATGGAGATGCTGTCAAAGGTTAGAACTGTTGTTTTTGATAAAACAGGAACTCTTACAAAGGGCGTATTTGAAGTTAACGGAATTCATCATTCAAAGCTTCAGGACGAGGAGCTTTTGTATTTTGCAGCACATGTTGAGAGTGCTTCTTCACATCCTATCAGTAAGAGCCTTCAGAAGGCATTTGGTAAGGATATTGACAGAAAGCTTGTTTCTGATATTAAGGAGATAAGCGGTAAGGGCGTAACGGGAATAGTTGATGGCAAGAAGGTTGCGGCAGGTAACGAAAAGCTCATGAAAGAGCTTGGAATCGACTTTATACCATGTCATCATACCGGCACAATAGTGCATGTTGCAATTGATGATAAATATGCAGGTCACATTTTGATCTCTGATGTGATAAAATCAGAGTCAGGCGATGCGATAAGGTCTCTTAAGGGAAGCGGCATCAAAAAGACTATCATGCTTAGCGGCGATGCCAAAGCTGTTGCTACGGAAGTTGCGGAAAGCCTTAAACTTGACGAAGTCAGAAGTGAACTTCTTCCAGGAGATAAGGTATCTGAGATCGAAAGAATCATTAATGAAAATGGTAAAGATGGCAAAGTTGCTTTCGTTGGTGACGGAATCAATGATGCACCTGTACTTTCAAGAGCAGATATAGGAATCGCCATGGGAGCTCTTGGTTCAGATGCGGCTATAGAAGCTGCAGATGTAGTTCTTATGAACGATGATCCAAGACTTATAGCAAAAGCAATAAAAATATCGCGTAAGTGTATGAGTATCGTTTATGAAAACATAGTATTTGCGATTGGTGTTAAGGTAATATGCCTTATCCTTGGAGCAGTTGGTATTGCAAATATGTGGCTTGCGGTATTCGCTGATGTAGGCGTACTCATTATCGCAGTTATAAATGCTATCAGAGCTCTCTTTGTAAAGAAGTTGTAAAAAGAGATAATGGATATGGTGTGACTATAGATGGTACAGTCTACATCGATAGTGTTATAGATCAGAAAATGGAGAATTATTATGGCAGAACATTTCAAAATACCACAGAACATAAATGCAGATGATGAAAAGCTTTTAGATCTTGCAGATCTGTTCAAGGCATACGGAGATGTTACAAGACTTCGCATCATGTTCAGACTTTCAGAAGGCGCTTGCTACGTTAATGACCTTGCTGATGATCTTGGCATGACACAGTCAGCCATATCTCATCAACTTAAGCTCCTTAGACAGGCAGGACTAGTGGGAGCAAAGCGTGATGGAAGAAATATAATCTACAGCCTTGCGGACGAGCATGTCAGCACTATAATCTCACAGGGCTGGGATCATATTAATGAATGATATTAAAGGATGACCAGACATACTACTAAAGCACATATAGTACCGGTTATGACTCCGGCAACTATCTCAGGGAATGTATGTCCCATCTTTTCATCAAGATTTTTATCGTAAAGAGGTTCTTTATTTTCAGCAAGATCTCGTTCTCTGAGCTTGTTGAGGATATAGGCCTCTTTTCCTGTTGTAAGGCGAACGCCCATTGCATCGTACATTACGACCATTGCAAAGAAGAATGCGATAACAAATTCAAAAGAAGAAACGCCGTATACGATACCTGTAGAAATAAAAAGTCCTGTAACGAGAGATGAATGTGTGCTTGGCATGCCGCCACCGCCTACAAGGCGCTTAACACTAAAACCGTCACGTATAGAATCAATTATTACTTTGACAAGCTGAGCTACGAACCATCCTGAACCGGCTGATACGAAAACTTTGTTGGTAAAAAGATCTGTAAGAAATGAAATCATTGTATATTCCCCCGAAATACTATCCCTATATTTTGTATGCAGGTATATAAGGTATTTTTGATACCTGCTGAAGATCAGATTACGATCATAATCCTCACGTCATATAATAACACAGAAAAAATCAAGTACCCAAAACGAATTTCCGCATATTTGTGAAAAGTGTTTAAAAGAATCTAATAAGTATACCCTAAAATAAATATTTCACTTCACAAAGTGGCGTAAAATCTAGCAAACCACATTTTGTGGAAAAAATATCTTTTGTAAACACAATATATAGTGGTATAATTTCTGTGGGGATATTGGATATTAATTCATTTTATTTCGTTTATATATTTTTTCACTGATAATAACAACAATGAGAATAGCCGGAACGATCAAACATTCACTGGTCAATGGACCAGGTATACGTTTTGTAGTCTTTTTTCAGGGGTGTATTCATCACTGCAAGGGTTGCCAGAACATGGACACCTGGGACCCGGACGGTGGCGAATCCATAGAACCTGATGAGCTAATAGAGATGATCAGAAATACAAAACATCTTGACGGAGTTACACTATCCGGAGGAGATCCTTTTATGCAGGCACAAAGCGCGGCGTATGTTGCTAAAGCCTGCCATGATATGGGACTTTCTGTATGGTGCTATACAGGATATACCTACGAAGAGATCATGGAAGGAAAGGCTCCCGAAGGGGCAGTAGAGCTTCTTGGAGAGACAGATGTTCTTGTGGACGGAAGGTTTGAAATTGATCTTAAATCCGAAGAGTGTCTGTACAGAGGAAGTACCAACCAAAGGCTTATCGATACGAAAGAAAGTATAGCAAAAGAATATGTGTGTGATTGGAGGCAGACTGACTGATAGAGCTGGCTTACATCTTATAGGGGCCGTTTCTGCCTTTTGGACTGTTTAAATTTATAAGGGGGTTTACAATGATCAACACTATCGTAAAACGTGACGGTACACAGGTGAAATTTGATGAGGCCAAGATCACCTCAGCCATGCAGAAGGCACTGGATTCAGTCAAGGCCGACTATTCTGATAAGGATCTCAAGACGCTCACAGGTGCGGCTGTAGTAGATCTTTATGTCAACAGTGCTGACAAGAACCTGTGTGTATCTGTCGAACAGGCTCAGGATGCGGCAGAAGCAGCTCTTATGAGGGGCGGCTATTATACTGCTGCAAGATCTTTTATCCTTTACAGACAGACTCACAAGGTTATAAGAGGTATAACCAAAGAGGTTAAGAATTTTGCTGTAGGTATGGTAGATGGTTCACTTGGTAGTGCTGATGATATGACAGATGCTGATCCTTGTCAGGCTATGGATATCATAAAGAACCAGAACGCTTCTACAGCAGGTGGCACCATGGGTGCGGCTATCCTTGCAGAGTCAGAAGCTATCACCAAGATGTGGTGGGAGAATATATATGATCCTGAGATAAGATCTCTGTGCCAGATTGATGGCGGCAATGGTGAGATATATATCCATGATATGGGTATGGCAGCAGGATACTGCGCAGGATGGTCACTTAAGGATCTTCTGCTTAACGGTCTTGGCGGCGTTCCTAACAAGATTGCATCAAGCCCGGCTTCACACTTATCTACTGCAGTTATGCAGCTTGTGAATTTCCTTGGAATTATGCAGAATGAATGGGCCGGTGCTCAGGCTGTATCTTCTTTTGATACATATCTTGCACCTTTTGTTAAGGCTGATGATCTGTCCTATGCAGAAGTCAAGCAGTGCATGCAGTCATTTGTCTTTGGCGCCAACGTATCAAGCAGATGGGGAAGCCAGTGTCCTTTTTCCAATATAACTCTGGACTGGACTGTTCCGGAAGATATGGCTCCGCAGAAGGCTATAGTAGGCGGCAAGGAGCAGGAATTCACCTATGGCGATTGCAAGCGTGAGATGGATATGATCAATAAGGCATTCCTTGAAGTTATGATTAAGGGTGATGCCAACGGAAGAGGCTTCCAGTATCCTATTCCCACATATTCAATTACCAGGGATTTCGACTGGTCTGATACAGAGAACAACAGACTCTTGTTCGAAATGGCTGCCAAGTATGGAACACCATATTTTTCCAATTATATTAATTCCGATATGAAGCCATCAGATGTCAGATCTATGTGCTGCAGACTACGCCTTGATCTTAGAGAACTTAGAAAACAAAATGGCGGTAATTTCGGAGCCGGAGAAAACACAGGATCGATAGGTGTAGTAACTATAAATCTTCCGCATATAGCATATATATCTGCAACTGAGGAAGATTTCTTCAAAGAACTTGAATATGCAATGAACATTGCGGCAAGAAGCCTTGATATCAAGAGAAGAGTAGTGACACAGTACCTTAATAAGGGAGCATATCCTTATACCAAGGTATATCTTAAGGCAGGATTCAAGAACCACTTCTCGACAATAGGACTTGTAGGAATGAACGAAGCGTGCCTTAATGCAGGATGGATAGGCGAAGATCTTACATCCGACAGGGCGCTTGAATGGGCCGGAAAAGTTCTTGATTTTATGAGAAATAAGCTCTCTGATTATCAGGAACAGTACGGGTGCCTTTTCAACCTTGAGGCAACTCCTGCAGAGTCAACTTGCTATACACTTGCCCGCATGGATAGAAGGAACTTCCCTGACATCATTACAGCAGGCAGAAGCGGCGAAACTCCTTACTATACAAATTCATCACATCTTCCTGTTGGAGCAGTTGATGATATATTCGATGCTCTGGACAAAGAAGATGACCTTCAGTGCAAGTATACAAGCGGAACAGTATTCCACGCATTCCTTGGGGAGAGACTCCCTGACTGGAAGCAGGCAGCTAAGTCTGTAAGGACTATCGCTGAGAACTACAGACTTCCATACTTTACACTTTCTCCTACATACTCAATCTGTGAAGATCACGGATATATTAATGGAGAGACCAGTATCTGCCCTGTATGCGGAGGCAAGGCTGAGACTTATTCAAGGATCACGGGATATTATCGTCCTGTAAGTAACTGGAATGCCGGTAAGGCTCAAGAATTTGAAGACAGGAAGACCTACAATATGAGCCGTATTGTAAGTAAGAGTGCATCTGAGATCCTGAATCATGTTGATGCAAATAATGATGCGACTCAGAATGCTATCGAGAAGGAATTCGAGCAGGCCAAAGTTGCAAGAGAAAACCTGGCATCTTTCTTGTCAGGAGACAGCTCAGTTTCGAAGGAACCTGTTCTTGAAGTTATCGAAGAACATAGCGATGAACCGGGGATCATGGTCACAGATGATCAGATAACTCTTCTGACAACCAAGGACTGTCCCAGATGCCGCATGGCCAAGGAAGCTTTGGATCAAAGAATGGTAGAGTATTCTATCATCGATGCTTCCTTTGATGAAGGAAGAGATATGGCACTCAAATACGGAATCATGTCAGCACCTGCCATGTTCGTAGATTATGGAACTTCTGAAAAGGTCATTACTGACTTTAACGAGATAATGCGATTCATAAAGACAATTGACGTAGCTGAGAAGGTTGGGTATTAATTGGTAAAGCCAAACTTCCCGCTTACGATAAGAGGTTAGAAAATGCATACCCCTGATTGTTCCTTGATGATTATATACAAAGGAATATATCAGGGGTATTTCTGTGTTAGAATAAATGGTGCAGTATACTCGAAGACTTTGCGAAAGTGTGGAAGTTTTTTGACAAGATGAAGAGGTTTAAGGTGCAGATAGAATATATTAAAGATTTTGATGACGACAGATTGTCGGTATATAAGGATCTTAATGAGTCGCAGCTTCGCCATTATTATGAACCTGATGGCGGAGTTTTTATTGCGGAGAGTTTGAAAGTCATAGACAGGGCGTTTAGCTTTCCATGCGTACCGGAGTCTATCCTTGTGGAAGAAGAGAAGTTAAGCCATCCGGAATATATGGAGCTTATAGAGCGCATTACTTCTTATAATGAGGGTCTTTCATCCGGTGATAGCAATGTATCTGTATATGCCGTAGAGCATGACAAACTATCAGCTATAACAGGATATAATCTAACAGGCGGGATACTATCAGTTATGAAAAGGCCTTCTATGCCAGAGGTCATTGATCTTATCAGAGATACAAGAAGGATCGCAATCCTTGATACAGTTGTTAATCCTACCAATATAGGTGCCATATTCAGAAGTGCTGCAGCATTCAATATTGAAGCCATCCTTCTTACCAAGGGCTGCTGTGATCCTCTTTCAAGAAGAGCTATCAGAGTCAGCATGGGCAATGTGTTCCAGATCCCCTGGACTTATCTTGATTCTGACGAAGATGAATATAATGATGAAAGGCAGAGATCTGCAGGACTTGTAAGAGGGAACTTTGAACTCCTTCATAATCTTGGTTTCAAGACTGCTGCTATGGCTCTAAAGCCGGAGTCTGTAAGACTTGATGATGAGAGATTAAAGCAGGAAGACAAGCTTGCCATAATAATGGGCAATGAAGGCGACGGATTATCAGATGCAGCCATCAAGATGTCAGATTACAAAGTCATAATCCCCATGGCTCATGATGTGGATTCTCTAAACGTGGCTGCTGCAAGTGCTGTTGCCTTTTGGGAGCTCGCCAGATCATAGATCAGAAACTAAAAGCTTTCCATTTGGAGATGCCGGTCCGTCCAAGTGGGAAATCGGCATCTTTTTTATATCGACAATAGGACAGTTTTTTGGTATAACGTAATGTGCCCCAAAAAGTTTTGTAAGTATATAGGCAGGTATTATGAATAAAGTTAATTATGCCAAAGAGCTGGAAAATTACATAAAAGAAAGGCAGAAGGAGGGAGTATATCCAAAGCTTCTTCTCCATGCCTGCTGCGCGCCGTGCTCATCATATTGTCTTGAGTATCTAAGAGAATATTTTGACATAACGCTCTTTTATTATAATCCCAATATAACTTCTGAAGCAGAGTACGTAAAGAGAGTGGAAGAGGAAAAGAGGCTGATAGAAGCCTACAACAGGCAGATAGATGACAATGACTTTGAAGGGATGAATTCAGATTCTAATGCAAGGAAGATATCTTTCCTTGAAGGTGAATATGATCCTTCCAAGTGGCTTAGTGCAGTCAAGGGACTTGAAGAGTGCCCTGAAGGGGGCAACAGGTGCATCAGGTGCTTTGAACTAAGACTTGATGAAACCGCCAGAATTGCTAAAAAACTGGGATTTGACGGTTTTACTACAACTCTTACCATAAGCCCTTTAAAAAATGCTGATAATTTAAACAAAGCAGGGAAGGAAGCTGCAGATAAGTACGGCACCGTTTTCCTTCCATCTGATTTTAAGAAAAAGAATGGATATAAGCGTTCTATAGAGCTTTCTAAGATGTTTGGCTTATACAGGCAGGATTATTGCGGTTGTTCTTTTTCCAAAGCGCAAAGAGAGCGCGAGAAACAAATGCAAAAGGAGAATGAATAATGGCAAGGCATCTTGTAGCAGATCTATATGGCTGCACAGATATGATCGACGATCCTGAGGCGATAAAGGAGGCTGCGCACAAAGCAATAGATTTTGTAGGAGCTGAAATAGTAGAAGAGTGTATACATGAGTTTGAACCCATCGGAGTTACATATTTTGCCGTGATAACTACTTCACACTTTTCGGTTCATACATGGCCTGAATACGGGTATGCGGCAATAGATGTCTTCTCATGCTCAGATACTGTTACAGAAGGCATTACAGACAAACTTAAGGAACTGTTTAAGGCCACGCAGATCAAGACTCAGATTATTGAAAGGAATATTAGTAGTTTATAGTTAGATGAATATAAAAGTTGGTTCTATTTTAAAGATAAAAAATGTTGAAGCACATGTAATTGGATGGATAACTTATAAGAATACTTATGATGGCAATAAAACCTGGACAGAATACAGACTTATGACCAATAGAGGCGAAGTGTGGCTGTCTATGGATGATTTTTATTCAGAATACTCTGTTTCATGGCCGGCCAATGATGTTCGTGGAAGGATAAGTTCAAAGTGGCACGAGGTTGACAGAGGTCATCAGGTAGTTACCGGATGCTCAGGAGATGTAGACGTAGAAAGAGGCGATGAGGCTGATTTTATAGAGTATGAAGATATAACTGAAGAGAATACTTTGTCTGCAGAAATTTGGGATGATGGAACAGAATATTCCAGGGGCGAATATATTGAGCTTAGTGATATTCAGATAACAGGATATAAAAAGCCTAAGTTTAATATATATAAACTGCTTGGCAGTCAAACTTTTTGGGCTTTTGCCTTTTTTATCTTTATATTATTGTTTGCCATTGCGGATTCATTACCGCCTTTACCCAAATATATAGATAAATATCTTAAGAAAAGTCAAAGTTATGAGTATGTAACTTCGATAACAGGCAATGAAAAGCAAAAAGCTGATGTATATGAATATACAGGTGCAGGTAATACTAGTGTAAGCATCTCATATGGTTCATATAAATCCGGCGAATCATCTTCGTATTCTACAGACTATGTTGCCAAAGATATCATAGATGGTATTGAAGGTCAGACAGAATCAGTAACCCAGGAAGATGGTGTAAGCGATGCTCCTATTGCCATAGTTACTAAGTCGGAGTACTGCCTTATATATCATCCGGAAGATGATGCTGACAAGGTTTATATCCAGATATCCAAAAGAAAGTATAACTATGCTTCGGACAACTCTCCATATAAGAGCTCGGAGAGTACCACAAGATGGTACAGGAGTCATTATTACAGTTCAAGCTATAGCTCGGATTCCAAGAAATACAGTCATACTCCGTCTGCCTATGAGTCCTATACCGGAGAGACTATTTATGACATAGGTGGCAGCTATTATGATAGCTACTCCTCTTCAGTAAGGCAGTCCAGTATCAATTCCAGAAGATCTTCCAGCGGAGGGGGCAAATAAGGGATTGTGGTTTTAGATATATTTTGTATTAGAGGTTATTTATGAGTAAGAAGTACAGACTACTGATGCTGACGACCCTGATCATATCAGGATGCTCTATGTGCTATGAGCTTATCATCAGTGCGGTGAGTTCTTATCTTTTGGGCAATAGTACACTGCAGTATTCAGTGACTATTGGCCTATATATGGCGGCGCTTGGATTTGGTTCATATATTTCCAAGTATTTTACCAAAAATCTTTTTAATGTATTTGTAACTATAGAGCTGGGAATAGGTGTTATCGGCGGTATCAGTTCACTGGTATTGTTTCTTGCTAATATATACATATCAGGCTATGCAGTTGTTATGTACCTTGAGATTATCATAATAGGAGCCTTTGCAGGTGCAGAGATTCCTGTTATGACCAGGATCATAGAGCAGGATGAGAACAATCTTAAGGTTACTCTTTCATCTATCTTTAGTTTTGACTATATTGGCGGACTTGTAGGAGCTGTGGCATTTCCTCTTATCCTGCTTCCTAAGCTGGGATATTTTGCCACATCTTTTTTGTGTGGATTTATGAATATAGTTGCAGCCCTTCTTATCATGTGGAAGTTTGGCAAGAGGATAGAGAGGATCCGTGTCTATCGCATGCTTGCTATCATCCTGTCAGGTATTATGCTTCTTGGAATGATACTGGCTGATACGATATCTAATTCTGTAGAAAGCGGCCTGTATATGGACAGGGTTATCCTTATAGAGCAGACACCGTATCAGAAGATAGTCATGACCAAGCACAGGGATGATGTAAGGCTCTTTATAGATGGTAATTGTCAGTTCTCTACTGCTGATGAGTACCGTTATCATGAAGCTCTTGTACATATACCTATGAATGAAGTAGATACAAGGCAGAACATACTGATCCTGGGCGGAGGCGACGGACTTGCAGTCAGAGAAGTCCTAAAATATCCTGAAGTCAAGAAGATAGACCTTGTAGACCTGGATGCAGAGATGATCAGGATATGCAGCACTGACAAGAATATCACGGATATCAATGAGAACAGCCTTCTGTCCGATAAGCTGAATATCCTTAATATGGATGCTTATGAATATCTTGAGAACTGCAGTGAGAGATATGATGTTATCATAGTTGATCTTCCTGATCCTAATACGGAGGTTTTGAATAAACTCTATTCTAATATCTTCTATAGGATGTGCGGCGGGTGCCTGACTGACAGCGGCGTATTGGTAGTTCAGTCCACAAGCCCATATTATGCTACCAAGGCATTTTGGTGCATAAATAAAACAATTGAAAGCGAAGGCTTTAATGTCAAAGCTTATCATATAGAAGTTCCGGCTTTTGGGGACTGGGGATTTAATATGGCAAGCAAAAGAGAACTTTCAGAAGAGATCACTTTTGATGTTGAGACCAAATATCTTACAAGTGACAATGTGGCCTCTTTATTTACTTTTGGCAAAGATGAAGTGAATCTTGATGTTGATATCAATCAGCTGACCAGGCCTGTTTTGATGGATTATTATAACAAAGCTGAGGAAGTCTGGGATTAGTGACCTGTATCCGTTTATCGGCGCATGTTTGGCAAGTGCGAAGTATGAGTAATATGACTCTTTGAAAATTGCGGATGAATATTTGATACGATAATATTTTAATATTGCTATATTTTGATAAATGAAATAATAACGTTTGACTAACATATATTTCTTTATTATTATACATTAAGAGATTTTGAAAGCTTAATTTCATATATATACAGATTTTAATAGTTTTTTATTGAAAGGACAAAGTTTTGGAAAAGATATTAGACCTTATTAGTAAAGAAGTATCTGATGCCTTTGAGGCAGCAGGATATGACAAAGCCCTTGGTAAGTGCGGCGTTTCTAACCGTCCTGATCTTTGTGAGTTTCAGTGCAATGGTGCTATGGCAGGTGCCAAGCAGTATCACAAGGCTCCATTTATGATTGCAGATGAAGTTGCAGCTAAGCTTTCAGGCAATGAGATGTTCGAGAAGGTAGATTCTGTAAAACCCGGATTTTTAAATCTTACACTTAGCCGTGAATTCGTTCGCTCTTATATAGTTAAGATGCTTCATGAGAAGAGATTTGGTGTTGATCTTCCTGGTCATGAGCCTACAATAGTCCTTGATTACGGCGGACCTAACGTAGCTAAGCCTCTTCATGTAGGACACCTTCGTAGTGCTGTAATCGGTGAGTCTTTAAAGAGAATCTTAAGATATACAGGCAATAAGGTAATTGGTGACGTTCATCTTGGTGACTGGGGTCTTCAGATGGGCCTTATTATCACAGAGCTTAAGCTTCAGAAGCCGGATCTTCCATACTTTGATGAGTCATATACAGGAAGCTATCCTAAGGAGCCGCCATTCACTCTTTCAGAGCTTGAGACTATCTACCCTCTTGCATCCGGTAAGTCCAAAGAGGATGAAGCTTATAAGGCAGCAGCTCTTGAAGCTACCAAGAAGCTTCAGGACGGAGACAGAGGATACCGTGCTCTTTGGCACCATATCCTTAATGTATCAGTATCTGACCTTAAGAAGAACTATAAGAACCTTAATGTTGATTTCGACCTGTGGTGGGGCGAATCCACTGTTCATGACATAATCCCTTCTATGGTAGATTATTTCAAGGACAACGGATATGCTCACGAAAGTCAGGGCGCACTTGTTATAGATGTTACAAGAGATGATGATGCCAAGGAGCTTCCTCCTTGTATCGTACTTAAGAGTGATGGTGCAGCACTTTATGCTACAACAGACCTTGCTACTATAAAAAAGCGTATGGATGAGTATCATCCTGATGCTATCTATTATGTAGCTGATAAGCGTCAGACTCTTCATTTCACACAGGTATTCAGAAGTGCTCATATCTCTAAGCTTGTTATGCCTGAGACAGATCTTCAGTTCGTAGGCTTTGGTACTATGAACGGAAGCGATGGTAAGCCATTTAAGACTAGACAGGGCGGCGTAATGCGTCTTGAGAGTCTTATAAGCGAGATCGATGAGAAGATGTATAGCCGTATCAAGGAAGGCAATGCCGATATCAGCGATGAGGAAGCAAGGAAGACATCACATCAGGTAGCTCTTGCGGCACTTAAGTATGGTGATCTTTCTAACCAGCCTTCTAAGGATTATATCTTTGATATAGACAAGTTCACTTCATTCGAAGGAGATACAGGCCCATACCTTCTGTATACTATCGTTCGTATCAAGTCTATTCTTGCCAAGTACGAAGAGCAGTCAGGCAAGAAAGCCAAGGATGCACGCCTTGCAGTATCAGGATCTGATAATGAGAAGGCACTGTGCCTTGCACTTACAGGCTTTGCAGAAGCAGTAGAAAGCGCAGCCAAGGAGCTTATGCCTAATAGGATCTGTGCATATATCTATGGACTTTCTAATACATTCAACAGCTTCTACCACGAGACAAGAATCCTTGCAGAAGAGGATGAAGCCAAGAAGGAGAGCTATATAGCACTTCTTTATAACACGCTCAGAATTATGGAGACTGGTATTGATCTTCTGGGATTTGATGCTCCTGAGAGAATGTAATTATATATGATGTAGTAGTCATTAAATATATCTGATACCTGCATCATAATATGAGATGTATTCTTGAACTATATGTTCAGGAATGTATGAATTATAAGCAGGTTCTGCTGGGATTATCCACAGAACCTGCTTTAATGATAAGGGAACTTAAAAACTTTTGACTATGAAAGTGTGCAGCTTTTGAAAACTAATAATATAAGTAAGTCAAAGACCGATACTGGTCATATCTTTAGTAATCACGCTCTTTTGATGCTTATAATCCCTGTGATCGCAGAGCAGTTTCTGACATCTCTCATGGGTCTTGCAGACTCTATGATGGTCAGCAATGTTGATGACTATTCACTTGGAGCTGTTCAGCTTGTAGATTCTATCAATATACTTGTCAATCAGGCCTTTGCAGCTCTTGCTACAGGCGGCGTTGTCATATGTTCTAATTTTATAGGACAGAAAAATAAGGACAAGGCACAGGAAGCTGCAAGGCAGGTGTCATTGTCAGCACTTATACTGTCTGTAGCAATAACAATTATATGTCTATTGTTCAGGAACGGGATCCTGAATACGGTATTTGGTAAGGTTGAGGATGCGCTTATGGTCAAGGCGCAGGTGTACTTTTTCATCACCATATTGTCTTTTCCCGGGATTGCTTTGTATAACGCGGGATCGGCCATATACAGGGCTCAGGGCAATACCAGAAGGCCTCTTCTTATATCTATCGTATGTAACTTTATCAATATTGTCGGCAATGCGGTATTCATCTATGTATTCGGACTGGGAGTTGCAGGCGCTGCGCTTTCTACTTTTATCTCAAGATGGCTGTCTGCAATTGTAGTTTTTGCCTATCTTCATAACAAGGATCAGATGATAAGCATAAGAGACTATAGAACTATCAGACCTCAGGGATACCTTATCAAAAGAGTTCTGGCCCTTGGAATCCCTAATGGAATAGAGAATTCTATGTTCCAGTTTGGTAAGCTTGTGATCCAGTCTACAGTCTCCACTATGGGTACCGTGGCTATTACAGCTCAGGCTATGACCAATATCATGGAGAATGTTAACGGAGTTGCAGCCTGCGGCGTAGGAATAGGTCTTATGACTGTTGTGGGACAGAGTCTTGGCGCCGGAAGAAAAGATGAAGCAAGATATTACGTTAAGAAGATGGCGATATGGGCTGAGATTGCTATTATATTAAGTTGCCTGTTTATATTTGCGCTTAGAGGACCTATCACGAGTCTTGGTGGCATGAATTATGAAAGTGCCAAGCTTTGCATGTATATGTGCGGCCTTATAACAATTGTAAAGCCGCTGTTCTGGGTTCCTGCCTTCCTGCCGGCTTATGGTATGAGGGCAGCAGGAGATGTGCGATTTTCTATGATATTGTCTGTAATAAGCATGTGGACGGTCAGAGTCGGTGTTACTATAGCACTGGTACATGTATTTGGATTCGTATCACCTGTTGCTGTATGGTGCGGAATGTTCTCTGACTGGTTTGTAAGAGGAGTATTTTTTACTATAAGATTTATGAGTGGCAAGTGGCTTGATCATAAAGTGGCTTGATGTGTGTAAATATCTGTATGCTTAAGTGAAAATGATTCTTACTCATATGATGTGACTTTTGTAAGTGGAATAAATGCAGTAAAATAGCGCCCGGAAGGCTCCTTTAAGGAAGAGTCTCCGGGCGTGCTGTTATCGTAAAAACGGAGCAAAATAAACCTTAAAAAATTTTATAATTTTTTGAAAAAATGTGTTGACATTAAACTTGATTCGAGGTATATTATACGAGTCGGTTGTGAGTGACACCGCTTCACACCACTGATAAATACTGACATGGCGAGATAGCTCAGTTGGCTAGAGCACGCGGTTCATACCCGCGGTGTCGAGGGTTCGAATCCCCCTCTCGCTACTAATAAAACCCCAGACTTTTGAGTCTGGGGTTTTTGCATACAAGAAGTAAATTAAATCAGAAACTATCATGGTGGAGAGGGGGCTCTAGTCATGAAAAATGATGAGTTTCAAAATAAGGAGTTAACACCTGCGCAGATTGATATGATTCGCCAAACTATGGCAACGCTGTCTATAGAAAATCTCAAAATTGGTAAGGTAGGGACAGAGGCTATGGGAAGTATGCTAAAGGGCGATATTTCCATACAAGACTACCAGAAAATGTTAAAGGAGAACTACAAGGCTAGCAATCAGCAGTAACCAAAGTGTTTTGATGGTAAAAAAATGAAATACCACATTAAAAATAGGCAAGCAATATGGATGAAGTATTTATAAATGCAGTGAACGATTATTACCACATTATCGAAGATGCATGTTTAATTCTGATTAATTACATCAATGAATCGGAACAAATGAATATTACGAACAAACGAGAATTACTCGATTATATTTATTCTCACCATATTATCAATAAGAAAATATGTGAGAGGACATACTATTTTCATGGCGTAGGATGTACTGTTGAAGTAGATGGAATACCCAAAATCGATTGGGATTTTGGGTACCTTCATTTCTGGTGTGGAATTGATCCATTTAAGATGGCTCGTACATTGAATAATACATCTGGATCAGGGTGCAAGATTTGGGACGGTAAAGATATATTCGAACAGTGTGAAAAATATCTGAAAGAAGATGGTTATTTGTATAAATATAAGAACCAGTATTATTTTGATTGGACCCAGCAGAGTCTTAAAAAAGAGTCTTTACAGCAAAAAAGTTTGATTTTAGAGAGTTACGATAAGTAGTTGAAAAGGAGAATAAATAACATGGATTCAAATATAAATATGCCGCTTGAAACTTATGTTAATAGTACCTATAAAACATTTAAAGAAGCGGAAAGAACGTATTATAAAAGCAAAAATAAATTAATGGTTGTTATATATATACTTGTTATATTTATGATAATTTGTAGTCTGCTCCTGCTTATGTTGGGAAGTGATGTAACAACTTCAATTACCTTCCTTGTAATTAGTGTCCTATATTTACCGGGAATCTACTTGATTAGATTATTACTTATTAAGAAAATGTACAAAACAAATGCTGCTTTACATGATTCTACAATTCATTATATTTTCTATGATGAATACTTTGAGCTTTCTACGCCTTTAACACAAAGTAAAGTAAAATATGAAGCAATCTATTCAACAATAGAAGGGGACAATTACATTTTGCTTTTGCCATCAGCTAAGAAATTTTTCATAATTGACAAGAGAAATTGTAGCGAAGAACTTATCAATTTTCTTCACATAAAGATGGAAGAAATCAACGCCAGAAATTCAAAGAAATAATTATTCTACAGATATATTTGAAGATTAATTTAAATTAACGTCAAAAATTTTAACTTTACTATATCCTAATCCCCACAAATAGAATATAATTTAATCTTGCAAAAGCAGTTCATTACAGGCCATTACAATGATGACCTGTTCTATTTGTGGGAGGATATATGGCTAAGAAGAGTAATGCAAGCATCGAAACAAATACAGGAAAGCAGACTTATTCCTCAAGGGAGCTGATAGGTAGATTTCTTCCCTACATCAAGAAATACCGCGGGCTTTTATACCTGGACCTTTTCTTTGCATCACTTACAACGCTGTGCGATATTGTCCTTCCTATGATCATGAGAAGGCTTACCAATTCTGCCCTTGGTAATACACAGCCGCTTACGGTAGCTATTTTACTAAAACTTGTCGTTTTGTATGTTCTATTAAGACTCGTTGATGCCGGAGCTAACTTCTTCATGCAGTCTCAGGGCCATATCATGGGCGTATATATAGAGACTGATATGAGACGTGATGCTTTCGAGCATCTTCAGAGGCTTTCTGCCACTTATTATTCCAATCACAAGATAGGCCAGATCATGGGCCGTATAACCAATGACCTTTTTGATGTTACTGAGTTCGCTCATCACTGTCCAGAAGAGTTCTTTATAGCGGGCATCAAGATGGTTGTGTCATTTATAATTCTGTCAGGATCATCACTTCCTCTGACACTTATGATCTTCGCCTGCCTACCGGTTATGTTCGTTGTATCTGTGAAAATAAATCACTGGCTTCGTCAGACACAGAAGGCGCAAAGAGTACAGGTCGGTGAACTTAATGCGGCGATTGAAGAAAGCCTTCTTGGAGAGCGCATAGTCAAGGCTTTTACCGGCGAGGACGAGGAAAAGAGGAAATTCGAAGAAGGTAATATAAAGTTCCAGACTATCAAGAAGAGATTCTACTACGCTATGGCAACCTTTGGTACATCCACAAGGCTGTTTGATGGCCTTATGTATACTGTAGTGATACTAGGAGGAGGTCTTTTCCTGATCCATGATCTGATAAGCGCAGGCGATCTGGTTGCATATATTCTATATGTATCAACGCTTATTGCCACCATCAGAAGGATAGTGGAGTTTGCAGAGCAGTTCCAGCGCGGAATGACAGGTATCGAGCGTTTTATAGAGATAATGGATACACCTATTGATATTAAGGATTCTAAAGATGCAGTAGATATCCATGTCGCAGATGGCGGCATAAGTTTTAACAATGTTAATTTTGAATATCCGGATGATCACAACAAGGTCCTTCATGATTTCAATCTTAATGTAAGCCCTGGCGAGAATCTTGCTATTGTAGGTTCTTCAGGCGGCGGTAAGACTACTATCTGTAACCTTATTCCAAGGTTCTATGATGTCACTAAAGGCCATATAGATATTGACGGTCAGGATATCAGTAAAGTGACTCTGAAAAGCCTTAGACAGTCAATTGGAATAGTTCAGCAGGATGTTTATTTATTTAGCGGTACTATTCGTGATAATATAGCTTATGGAAGACCGGGGGCCAGTGATAGAGAGATTGAGGAAGCTGCTGTGATGGCAGGAGCCAATGAGTTTATTGACAGACTTCCTAATGGCATGGATACTTATATAGGCGAACGAGGCGTTAAGCTTTCGGGAGGTCAGAAGCAGAGAATATCAATTGCCAGAGTATTTCTCAAAAATCCTAAGATATTGATACTTGATGAAGCAACTTCTGCACTTGATAATGAGAGTGAGCTTTATGTAACTCATAGCCTTGAAAAGCTTGCTAAGGGCAGAACTACCATAACCATAGCGCACAGACTTACAACTGTTCAAAATGCTGACAGGATCATAGTCCTTGGTAAAGAGGGAATCATGGAAGAAGGAACCCATGAGTCTCTATTGGCAAAAGAAGGAACATATTATAAGCTGTGGAATCGTATGGCGCAGCTTGATTAATGCAGCATAAGGCGTCAAAAGGAACTCTTGACACCTACCTCATAAAATAAGAAATATAAAGGGAAAATAATGAAAAAGCTAAACGATGATAATAAGCTTGCTGAAGATATAAAGAATCTGGAGAAAGAAACAGAAGATTTGGATACTAAAGTTTTGGATATTAATATTGTGGATAATAATATGTTGGCTGATAATACGATGAACACTAATATGTCAGATACAAATGTATCAAATACTAATATATCTGATGAAAGAATATCTGATAATAATGAGAATTCAGGTACCAGATCAAAGGTAGCTGATTCCAAAAATGATGATGATATTTTACGCAAGAACCCTGTAGATATGATCAAGGAGTTTATAGTGATAACCCTTGCAACAGTTATTATTGCTGCTGCGGTATTTTTCTTCCTGATACCAAGCCATACAGCGGTTAACAGCGTATCCGGACTATCTATAGTACTATCCAATCTGATTCCATTTTCAATAGCTCAGATTACTCTTTGTTTAAATATCATTCTTTTGATAATAGGCTTTCTTACCTGTGGTCATGAGTTTGGTATTAAGACTGTATATACCTCGATACTGCTTCCTGTACTTCTTGGGGTATTTGAAAAGGTATTTCCTGATAACCAGTCACTTACAGGAGATATGGCCCTTGACGTAGTATCATATATATTTACTGTTAGTATAGGTATCAGTATCCTCTTTTCCTTAAATGCATCATCAGGAGGTACTGATATCCTTGCAATGATCCTCAATAAATACCTTCATATGGAACTTGGCAGGGCAGCTACGATAGTAGGCGTTACAATAGCCTTCTCTGCAGCACTATGTTATGATTCCAAAACTGTCATCCTAAGTATCCTTGGAAGCTATTTCAACGGAGTGATACTGGATGAATTCATATTCAACCGCAATCGTAAGAGACGAGTGTGCATTACATCGCCCAAAGAAGCTGAGATCAGGAAATTTATAATTGAGAATCTCCACAGCGGCGCGACCATCTACGAAGCCTATGGCGCATACAGAATGCAGAAGCACAATGAGATAATCGTTATAGTTGATAAAAGAGAATATCAGCAGCTTATGAACTACATGCAAAAAGTCGATCCTCAGGCCTTTATGACAATCTATGATGTCAACGAGGTTAGATACCGCTCTAAGTCTCTTTCTGAAAGAATATTCTAAATACTAAAATACCCACTTGGATGTTGGTTTATCCAGGTGGTTTTTTGATTAATTCAAACTTCGCACTTGGATGGTGTAGTTGCTAAAAAAAATCCGGCCGTTTGGGGAAAACGGCCGGTGTAGTGGGGTATTACTATACGGATATCATGCAGTTTCCTGCATAGGGGTAATGGCTGGATTAAGTTCGAAGTTTTCAAGCTTCGAAGCATTGTTAACAGATTCCTGGCCTGACTTTGCATTGGCCATAGCTACTTCATTGCGAACAGGATCGTTGTCTGTCTGCTGTGGGGATAGCTGCTTAACTGTTCCTTCCGGGAAAGTTTTGGTTGAAGGATCCTGAGAACTTGACTGGTCTTTGGACGCGTCGGATTCACTGGACTGTGCAACCATCTGACTCTTCTGATAAGCATCCTTGCCTTCCTGACTTAAAGAAACAACGGCATCGGCCTCCTTGGAAGCGACATCCTGTTTTTCCTGAAGTTTGGTCTGCTGGCTTTGTGCTTGCTGGACTTTGTCATCTCTAAGAGCCTTCTGATAGGACTGAATCGCTGTTGACAGATCAGCATTGTTCATAGTTACTGATGATACTTGCATATGAACTCCTTTCCGGAGCGGATATCCATATCCTTGAAAGGCTCCTTGAAAAGCATGAAAGGAATCAAAAAGGCGTCCTTGCGAATTTGAATTCCCGGTTATCTAAATCTAAGTCAATACTTATGTAAGATTTCTTGCAAAAACATATTATGAGGTAGTCTTATATTATCATAAAAACGTCAAAAAATAAAGCCTTTTTACAAAAAATATAAAAAAATATGATTGTTAGATGATAAACAAACTTTCTGATGCTGTTGTATCTTCAGTGCATTATTTTGTTTTATAATGATCTTAGCAATTAAATCTTTGCATCATTTTCAAATTTATATTAGCCTTAAATAATGATCTTCCGGTGGTACTGCCTTGGAGGTGTATATGAGTATAGTTGGTGGCATTATGGTTCCTCATCCTCCGCTTATTATTCCAGATGTGGGAAGGGGCGGTGAGAGTGTTATCAGTAAGACTACGGCTGCTTATAAGGAGGCTGCTGATTTTGTGGCATCTCTTAAGCCTGATACGATCGTGCTTTCGTCTCCTCACAGCGTTATGTATTCTGATTATCTTCATATCTCTCCCGGATATGAGGCTTCAGGAGACATGGGAAGATTTGGTGCACCTAATGTCAAGATAAGTGTTTCGTATGATGCTGAGCTTAGCTCTAAGATATGTGAACTTTCTGAAGATGAGGACATTCCTGCAGGGTACATGGGCCAGAGGGATAAGTCTCTTGATCATGGAACGATCGTTCCGCTTTATTTCATAATGCAGAAATATACTGATTTTAAGCTGGTGCGTCTTGGTATATCCGGGATTTCTTTTGCTGACCATTATAAGTTTGGTAAGCTTGTTCAGAAAGCCAGTGATGAACTTGGAAGGCGGGTATTATATGTTGCAAGCGGAGACCTGTCCCACAAACTCAAAGATGACGGGCCTTACGGCTTTGATGCAAGCGGCCCTGTCTATGATGAAAAGATCATGGACTGTATGGGAAGGGGAGCTTTTGGAGAGCTACTGTCTTTTGATCCCTATCTGTGTGATAAGGCGGCTGAGTGCGGCCACAGATCTTTTGTCATAATGGGAGGAGCATTAGACGGCCTCAAAGTTAAGACTCATAAGCTGTCACATGAGGATGTAACGGGAGTTGGATACGGAATCTGTACATATAAGGTAGTAGGCGATGATGACGATGCCAGATATCTTGATAAGTATCTGGAAGCTGAAAAGAAGACACTTTTGGAGAAAAAAGCTATGGAAGATCCTTATGTAAAACTTGCAAGAAAGACTATTGAGACCTATATAAAAGATGGATACGTGATAGATGTGCCGGATGATCTTCCGCCCAAGATGTATGAGCAAAGTGCAGGAACTTTCGTATCTCTTCATATAAGGGGCGGTCTTAGAGGGTGCATTGGAACTATATCTGCAACCTGTGACTGCGTGGCCGGGGAGATCATTCAAAATGCCATATCTGCAGCAACCAAAGATCCGAGGTTTGAGCCTGTTACGCAGGATGAGCTTGATAAGCTTGAATACAGCGTTGACGTACTTGGAGAAGCTCAGGATATAGATTCTAAGGCTATGCTTGATGTAAAAAGGTACGGAGTGATAGTTACAAATGGCTATAGGAGAGGACTTCTTCTTCCTGATCTTGACGGAGTTGACAATGTCGATGATCAGATAGCTATTGCTAAGCGTAAGGCAGGAATCGGAGAATATGAGAAGGTGGATCTTCAAAGATTTGAAGTCATAAGACATCATTGATAGTAAATTATCGCTTTAAAGCGCGGTATGACCACTGATTTTATAAAGCAAGGCCCCATAATAGGTGGTGCTGCACTATGGGGATGGTAAGATCAGGCGAGTTATAAGAAGAGCCAGATGAGCCGGCGCAATGTTTATGAGGTTTGGTATGGATGTTAACTGTGATGTATGTTTTCATAAATGCAGGCTTTCGGAAGGTCAGACTGGCTTTTGCAGAGTCAGGAAGAACGAAGGAGGCCAGATAAAGTGCATAAATTATGGGGTGCTTACATCGATAGCGCTTGATCCTATTGAGAAAAAGCCTCTTGCAAGATTTCATCCAGGGTCTCTTATTCTATCTGTTGGAAGCTTTGGATGTAATCTAAGGTGTCCTTTTTGCCAAAATTATGAGATCGCTCAGGCAGGGATGGACTCTGATAACAGGGTGATGGCTGGGAGCATATCTATATCAAAAAGAGAGCTTGATACGAAGATACTAATGCCGGATAAGCTGTGCGAACTTGCTGAGTATTACGTTCCAAGAGGCAATATCGGTCTTGCTTATACCTACAACGAGCCGCTTACTTTCTGGGAGTATATTGTAGATACGGGCAGGCTTGTACATCAAAAGGATATGGTCAATGTTCTTGTTAGTAACGGTCATGCGGATATACATATTTTGGAAAAAGTCCTTCCTTATATCGATGCTATGAATATTGACCTTAAATCTTTTTCCAAAGAGATATATAAAGGGAAACTTGGCGGAGACCTTGAACAGGTGATGGATTTTATAAAAAGAGCTGCAGCCGATACCCATCTTGAGATCACAACTCTGATAGTCCCCGGGATAAGTGATAGTCTTGAAGATATAGAGAAAATGGGCAGATGGATCGCTTCGATCAAGTCTAAGGACGATATCGTGTGGCATATCACAAGATTTTTTCCAAGGTACAAGATGGAGAGCGAAGTTCCTACGGATATAGATCTTGTCTATAAGTGCGCAGAGGTTGGAAGAAGATATGTAAAGTATGTTTATACCGGCAATTGCTGATGATAATAGCAGATGAGCTTCAAAGCATTATTTTTGTAAAAAGGTAATGTTTTGGGGCTTTTTTTACGATAAAAGTAATGTACGGTTCTATGTACGTTTATTAAGGTCGCAGGTTATGGGCCGGGAAGCTTTGCTTGTTTTGGATTCTAGGAGATAAGCGGCTATCTGTATCGGCTTGGTTTTCTTGGTAAGTGAATGAAAGGAGTCTCCATGGAAGGTGTAAGTGTTCAGGATATGCTCGGAAAAGATTTGTCGGAAGCTAGTGTTGATGATCTTCTTGCTGCAATGAAAGAGAACGAGGGCGGCGAAGCAGTTGCAGAGGCAGCCGATGATATTGCTCAGGCTCAGGCCGCGGTGGAAGCTGCGATGGCTCTTGATAATATACCTTTGGATCAGCCTATTCCTGATATGCCGGTGGCAGAAGCACCGGCAGTGGATGCTGCACCTGTAGTAGAAGAGATGGTAGCTCCGACGGTAGAAGAAGCTGTGGCAGCACCACCAGTAGAAGAGGCAACGGCCATGCCAGAGATGCCGGTTATGGAAGAAGCACCGGCAGTAGATGCAGTGCCTCCAGTAGAGGAGATGGCAGCACCACCGGTAGAAGAGGCAGCAGCCATGCCAGAGATGCCGGTTATGGAAGAAGCACCGGCAGTAGACACAGCGCCTCCAGTAGAGGAGATGGCAGTACCTCCGGTAGAAGAGGCGGCAGCACCTCCGGTAGAAGAAGCAGTTGCACCACCGGTAGAAGAGGCAGCGGCAATGCCAGAGATGCCGGTAATGGAAGAAGCACCTGCAGTTGATGTAGCGCCACCAGTTGAAGAGATGGCAGCACCTCCGGTAGAAGAAGCTGTTGCACCACCGGTAGAAGAGGCAGCAATGCCAGAGATGCCGGTAATGGAAGAAGCACCTGTAGTTGATGTAGCGCCACCAGTTGAAGAGATGGTAGCACCTCCGGTAGAAGAAGCAATTGCACCACCGGTAGAAGAGGCGGCAGCAATGCCAGAAATGCCGGTAATGGAAGAAGCACCAGCAGTTGATGTAGTGCCACCAGTTGAAGAGATGGTAGCACCTCCGGTAGAAGAAGCAGTTGCACCACCGGTAGAAGAGGCAGCAATGCCAGAAATGCCAGTAATGGAAGAAGCACCTGCAGTAGACGCAGCACCACCAGTAGAGGAGATGACAGTGCCACCGGTAGAAGAGGCAGCAGCCATGCCGGATATGTCAGTAATGGAAGAAGCGCCGGCAGCAGACGTAGCACCACCAGTGGAAGAAATGGCAGTACCACCTATGGAAGAAACCATGGCACCGCCAGCAGAAGAGGAAGCAACTCCTGTAGAAGAGCTTTCTCTTATGGATGAGTCCGGTGCATCAGAGGATACTGAAAATACAGATATCTCAGGATTCCTTAACGAAAATGATTATGAATATGTTGCTGTTACAACAGGCAATGTAACTAAGTATATAGTCAAGAAAGTAGGCGGAGCTATGTGCGTTCAGTATGAGGACGGTGAATTCGTAGCTTTTAACCGCAACTATGAGCATGAGGACTACAGCACTTATGGCGGTATATTGTTCTCTTTTATCAAAGAAGCTATACAGGGAACTGGTTGCGAGAACCTGATCCGTCATAAAGGAACCAATATTAATTAAAAGATGATCTTTAAACGGGCCGTGTTACTACGCGGCCCTGAAAGGATTATATGGTAGTTAGAGACTATAAATCAATAACACAAGATGTTCTCGAAACAGACAGACTGATATTAAGACCATGGAAAGAGTCGGATGCTCCGGCTCTTTTTGCGATAGCAAGTGACCCGGATGTTGGGCCCAATGCCGGATGGCTCCCACATGAAAGTGTAGAGTATAGCCGCACAATAATAAGAACTATCTATTTAAGAAGAACTGTATTTGCGATAGTTCCTAAGGCTGGACTATATGATAATATGGGGATGCCGATTACTGCCGGAATTCCTATAGGCAATGTAACTCTGGCAATGGGTCCTAACAAAGCCAGAGGAACCAAAGAGAATCAAGCTGAGCTTGGCTACTGGCTTGGACGTAGGTACTGGCATATGGGACTTGCATCAGAAGCGGCTTTCAAGCTAATTTGTTACGGATTTCGTAATTTAAATCTTGACCAAATATGGTGTGCATATTACAAAGGAAACACTAGATCTAGGAGGGTTATGAAGCGCCTTGGGTTTTACTGGCATCACACGATAAAGAGCTCTTACAATCCTATGCTTAAAAGGTCTCAAACCGAGTATTATAACTGCTTTACGCGTGATGACTTCGAACAATTATATGGAGAAAAAGGCATAATTTACGAATAAAAAACAAAAGCCGGAAGGTTTTTGTACAATTTGTCCATATATTCAAAACGAAAATTTTTTGCGTATTTTCGTATCAAAAACTATTACATTTTCATTAAAAATGTGCTATAATCTTTTTATGATTTGACCTGCAAATCATCCTTGCAGGTCATTATTATTAAAGTTTATAGTAAACGCTTACATATTTCGTTCGGATGGTCACAAAGAGAGGTGGAAATGCTTAGTATAGGAGATGTTGCAGTTTATGGAAATCATGGGTTGTGCAAGGTAGCAGACACACTTGTTCCATCATTCCTTCCTAAGGGAAGCGAGAAGATGTATTACCAGATGATTTCTGCTATTGACAGCGGTGGTGTTTTGTATGTTCCTATGGACGGCGCTGAGGACAAGATGCGTGAGGTTATTTCAGCAGAGATGGCTGCTGATCTTATTGACGGACTCGATGATATGAGCCTTACAGATCTTCCTGTTGGAAAGAAGGCTGAGGCTGTTATTTCAGATATTTGTAAGAAGAACGAGGCTGAAGATATGCTGAGTCTTATCAAGACTTTATACCATATCAAGGCTGTTCGTGCTGCAGAAGGCAAGAAGTTTGCTTCTGTAGATGAGAGATATCTGGGAGTTGCTGAGAAGCTTTTCTATTCTGAGATTGCATATGCACTTGATATGGAATTCGAAGAAGCTCGTGAGAAGATCACAGGTATTCTTGCACAGCTTCCTCTTGAAGCAGACAAGTAAATATATATTTAATATATGGCCGGCAGAGCTTTTCGCTTTGCCGGTTTTTTATTGCCTAGGGCGCATACTGATATCTGGTAGATTTTGACCTTAAGCATATACCTTCAAGGATAATACTAAGGTTGAGTAGGAAGTTATAGATAGTTTACATGAATAGTGCGTTAAAGTGTGATAAAATAGATGCAGTTTTAGAAGGGAAAACATAAACTTATGATAAGTCCGATAATTAAATTATATGATGAAGATGCCTATACTACCTCGTTTGAAGCAGTAGTTGTTAAGAGTGATGTGATCACAGAAGGCGATCACAAGGGAGCAAGGAAGCTCCTTCTTGACAGAACAGCTTTTTTCCCTGAAGAGGGAGGACAGGAGGCTGACTTTGGAACCATAAACGGAGCTCAGGTTCTTGATGTTCAGATTGAAAAAAGTGAGGAAGGTGAGCTGATATTCCACACAGTAGTTGCTGATATTGAAGCCGGTGAAAGCGTTCATGGCGTGGTTGACTGGGATCACCGTTTTGATCAGATGCAGCAGCATTCAGGAGAACATATCTTCTCCGGGACAGTTCACAATAAATATGGCTATGACAATGTTGGCTTTCACCTTAGCAGGCAGGTAGTTACAATGGATTTTAACGGTCCTTTGGATGATGAACAGGTGCTTGAGATAGAGAGAAAAGTTAATGAAGTTATAGTCCGAAATCTTGATATAGAAATCTCATGGCCTTCAAAAGATGAGCTTGATAAGCTCCAGTACAGAAGTAAGAAAGAACTTGAAGGTGATGTAAGGATAGTCACGATCCCAGGAGTAGACGTGTGTGCCTGCTGTGCTCCCCATGTCAGAAAGACTGGAGAGATTGGATTTTTGAAGGTGCTAGGCCGTCAGAACTATAAAGGCGGTGTCAGGATCTTTATAGAATGCGGATTGAGAGCCTTAAAGACTCTTGGAAGGGAACATACGCTTATCCAGGATCTTGCCGGATCTTTGACAACTTCTATTGAGAATGTCCCCGGACAGGTATGCAAACTTAAAGACGAATTGTATGAAGTAAAAGGCAGTCTTCAAAAGGCTAAGGCAGAGCTTTTAAGTTATAAACTCAAGGAGATTCCTAAGAATCAAAAGAATGTCACGGTCTTTGTACAGGATATGGACAATAAGTCTATTCAGAATGCTATCAATGATCTTACAGTGTCTCATGCGGGTTTTTGCAGCTTTTTTGTCTTGACAGAGAATGGATATAGGTTTGTAAGCGGCATTGCAGACGGCGATGCCAGGAAGGTTGCGGCAGCTTTAAAACAGAGATTTGGTGCTAAAGGCGGTGGCTCTGACAAAATGGTTCAGGGAAGTATGCCCTATGCACCGGAGGATGAGATCAGAAAAATTATTGATGAAATAGAGGACTGATATGGATAATGCTTCAGAATACCGCAGGGGACTTAAAAACGGCATACCGATCTGCACAGGATATATAGCGGTTTCTTTTGCTTTTGGAATAGCTGCCGGAAGTAAGGGCCTTACAACTCTTCAGGCAGTGATCATGTCTATTACTAATGTAACTAGCGCAGGACAGTATGCATCGCTTGATTCTATAAGAGATGGGGTGTCTCTTGTGGAAATGGCGATACTGCAATTTATCATAAATCTTAGATACATGCTCATGTCTACAGCGCTTACTCAAAAGCTGTCTCCTAAAACAGGCATCATTCACAGGATGTGTATTGCTTATGGTGTGACAGATGAGATATTTGCGCTGAGCGTACTTAATAAAGGAGAGCTAAAGCCTGCATATTCATACGGACTCATCAGCATTTCTGTTTTTGGATGGATACTTGGGACGTTTTTGGGAGCCTTTGCCGGACAGATTCTTCCGCCGATACTTATCGCTTGCCTTGGTCTTGCGATATATGGGATGTTCATAGCGATCATCATTCCGCCTTCCAGAGATAACAAGGCTGTGATGTGCGTAGTAATATGCGCTATGCTCTTTTCCTGCATTATGACCTTTGCACCGGTTCTTAAAAATCTCAAATCAGGCATGAGGATCATCATTGTAACAGTGATCATAAGTACGCTTGCGGCAGTATTTTTCCCTGTCAGAAGTGCGGAAGACTAGACTGCTTAAAAAAGAGGACAACTATGTACAATGTATATGTTTATATTTTGGTTATGGCTATAGTTACTTATCTTATCAGGGTAGTTCCACTTGCTCTTATAAGAAAAGAGATCAAAAGCCCATTCATAAAGTCATTTCTTTTTTATGTTCCGTATGCTACACTAGCAGCGATGACTTTTCCTTCTATACTTATGACGCAGGGACTTAGCCTTGCAGCAGGGATAGCCGGACTTGTAACAGCACTTGTTCTTTCCTATCTAAGGAAGAATCTTCTGACTGTTGCTGCATGTGCCTGCGGAGCAGCTCTTGTAATTGAAGTACTTATTAATGTATTATGAAGGGAATAGACATTTATCCATGAATGGTTGTTTTAGAAAGGATTTTAATATATGCGTATAGGAATGGGATACGATGTTCACCGCCTTGCAGAAAACAGAAAGCTTATAATCGGCGGCGTTGACATCCCTTATGAAAAAGGACTTGATGGACATTCAGATGCGGATGTTCTTGTTCATGCAATAATGGATGCGCTTCTTGGCGCAGCAGCTCTTGGAGATATAGGTAAGCTTTTTCCGGATACAGATCCTGAATTTAAAGGAGCTGATTCTATGAAGCTTCTGGCTGAAGTTGGCAGAAGGCTGGATGAGGCACGTTTTATAGTAGAGAATATTGATGCTACCATTATCGCTCAAAGACCTAAGATGAGACCTTATATTGACACTATGAGACAGAATATTGCTGATGTTCTGGGACTTGATATCACTCAGGTCAATGTTAAGGCTACTACAGAAGAGGGACTTGGGTTTACTGGATCTGGAGAAGGTATATCTTCTCAGGCTATATGCCTTCTGACAACTCCTATGGATGCACCGTCAAGGAATGCGACATTCCAGACCGGTGAAGCGTCAAGCGACGGAGGCTGTGCAGCCTGTCCGGGATGTGGTATGAACTCTTGATCATCAAGAGGTTAAGTTTGAAAATGTTCCATTTTCAAAACCAAATTAGTGTTGCAAGCTCCACTAATTTGAACCATTAGTCACTCGCTTTGCTTGTGGCATGAGGTTATTTTAATAGAAATACAGAAAATACTACATACGGAGAATAATAAAATGGCTCATAAGTTTACTTTTTATAATACACTTTCCAGAAATATAGAAGAGTTTAACCCCAGAGAAGAAGGCAAGGTATCTATGTATACCTGCGGACCTACTGTTTATCATTATGCGCATATCGGTAATATCAGAACTTATATCATGCAGGATGTTCTTATCAAATCCCTTATGTATGCAGGTTATGACGTTAAGAGAGTTATGAATATCACTGACGTAGGACACCTTTCATCAGATGCTGATACAGGCGAAGACAAGATGCTTGCCGGTGCTAAGAGAGAGCACAAGAGCGTTATGGAGATTGCCAAGTACTATACAGATGCTTTCTTTGCAGATTTTGATGCTGTTGGCAATAAGAGACCTGACGTGATAGAGCCAGCTACTAATTGCATCCCTGAGTTTATCCATATGATTGAAGTTCTCCTTGAAAAGGGATATGCATATGTTGCCGGAGGCAATGTTTACTTTGATACCAGTAAGCTCAAAGATTATTATGTTTTCTCTTCAGAAGTCGAGAAAGAGGCTCTTCAGGTTGGCGTTCGTGATGATGTAGAAGAGGATGCCAATAAGAAAAACAAGACAGACTTCGTCCTTTGGTTTACAAAGTCCAAATTTGAAGATCAGGCACTTAAGTGGGAAAGCCCATGGGGCGTTGGATATCCCGGATGGCATATAGAGTGCTCATGCATCGCTATGAAGCATCTTGGTGAATATATCGATATCCACTGCGGCGGCGTTGACAATATTTTCCCTCATCATACCAATGAGATCGCTCAGTCTGAAAGCTATTTGGGACATGAATGGTGCAAATACTGGTTCCATTCCAATCACCTTAACGATCAGTCAGGCAAGATGAGTAAGAGTAAGGGTGCTGTACTTACAGTATCTGTACTCAAAGAAAAAGGATATGATCCGCTTGTTTACAGATTCTTCTGCCTGCAGTCTCATTACAGGAAGCCTCTCGTATTCTCATTTGATGCACTTGATCAGGCAGCAGCTACATTCAATAAGCTTGTAAAGAGAGTAGCTGAACTTAAGGATGACGGAGCTGTAGATGAAGCTGTACTTAAGGACTTTGAAGCAAAGTTTGCAGACAGCGTATGCGGTGATCTTAATACTGCAATGGCTATCACTATATTGTATGATGCTCTTAAAGCCGATACTAATGATAAGACCAAGCTTGCTATCATAGAAAGTTTTGACAAGGTTCTGTCACTTGATCTGATAGCTCATGCTAAGGCTCTTTCTGAAGAAGGTACAAGTGTAGATCCTGAGCTTGAGAAATATGTACTTGATGCTATTGAGAGAAGAGCACAAGCCAAGAAGGCTAAGGATTTTGCAACAGCAGATGCTATCAGAAACGAGCTTCTTGAGAAAGGTATTGAGATCAAAGATACAAGAGAAGGCGTAGTATGGAAAAAGGTCTGAATGATTACAATATAGGCCCTGATAGTGAAATTATGGATGAATCTTGCGAAAGTGCCTGCATAAACAGCAGTGATATAGCTGACCTTGCAGGTGTTATCCGTGATTCATTCGGACTTAAGAAGATAGATATGAGAACGTATTCACCACTTGCGCTTGCATTTATAGGTGATAGCGTATATGAGATAATAATACGTTCTCTTGTTACTGAACAGTCCAACAGGCCTGCCAATACCCTGAACAAGGCCAAGGTGCACTATGTTAATGCTGCAGCTCAGGCATTTATAATAGACTCTATCATGGACAGATTGTCTGAAGAAGAAGCTGCAGTGTATCATAGAGGAAGGAATGCCAAGTCCTACACAAGTGCCAAGAATCAGTCGGTGATCGATTATCGCAAAGCTACAGGGCTTGAAGCTTTGTGTGGTTATCTGTATCTGGCCGGGAGACTTGACAGAGTGCTGGAGCTTGTACAATATGGTGTGAAGCTTCTTGATTCTAAAGATGGGAAATAATAGTTTATAAACAGTTTACTCTTGGAGATATATATGAGAGATAATAGTAATTTTAGAAAAAATGATCATAAAAATGATAGCAGGAATGGTAATAGAAAAGACGAAAGACATGGCAGAAGTCTTGGCAGAGTCTCAGATAGATATAACAGCAGGGAAGACGATAGAAAACGCCGCCCTGTAAGAGACATGGCAGATGATGCTGTGGACGAAGAGATTGAGGTTCCGGAGAATTCTCTTGCTATAGAAGGAAGAAATGCAGTAGTAGAAGCTTTTAGAAGTGGTAAGACTATAGACAAGCTCTACGTTCTTGATGGATGCACAGATGGCGCTGTATCTACTATCCGTCGTGAAGCCAAAAAGGCTGGAACTATCGTTAAGTTCGTTTCAAGAGAACGTCTTGATCAGATATCTATAACAGGTAAGCACCAGGGAGTTATCGCTTTTGCTGCAGCATATGATTATTCTGAGATAGAAGATATATTCAGCAAGGCAGAAGCTGAAGGAAAGGCTCCTTTTGTTCTTATTCTAGATAATATCGAAGATCCTCACAACCTTGGAGCTATCATAAGAAGTGCCAATGTTGCAGGAGCTCATGGTGTTATCATACCCAAAAACCGCGCAGTTGGCCTTACAGCTACAGTGGCCAAGACTTCTGCAGGCGCGCTTAACTATACACCTGTTGTAAAGGTTACCAATATCTCTAAGACCATAGAGGACCTCAAAAAGCGCGGAATGTGGTTTGTATGCGCAGACATGGATGGCAAGCCTATGTATGATCTTGATCTTACAGGCCCTATAGGACTTGTTATAGGCAATGAAGGATCAGGCGTTAGCAGACTGGTAAGAGAAAAGTGTGATATGATCGCATCTATCCCTGTTAATGGTGAGATCGAATCCTTGAATGCATCTGTTGCTGCCGGAGTCCTTGCATACGAGATCGTACGTCAGCGCAGAATGAAGAAATAAGAGACAGATACAGATCTTACAGGTCGCGATCATTAGTGTTTATAAACTAAGGCGTAAGACTTAATTCTGCATAATGTGGAATTTACTTTTACATTCAATCCATGATTAGTATAATGATAAAATGTACTTGCGTATTTGAACGATTTATGTTATTATTACAAAGCTGTCTATGTGGACAGCAGCACAGTCGGAAATTGTGCATTCAAAAAAGATGCGGAATTTTTCGAAAGTTTATTCAGATATAGAAAGGTGAGTAAAAAATGAAGCAGGATTTACAGCCAGAATTCTATCAGGCAACAGTTACATGCAACTGCGGCAATACTTTCACAGTAGGTTCCACAAAGAAGGAGATTCACGTAGAAATTTGTTCTAAGTGCCATCCATTCTACACTGGCCAGCAGAAGGCAGCTTCAGCTCGTGGTCGTATTGACAGATTCAACAAGAAGTACGGCATCAAGACAGAAGCTTAATAGAGCAAGACTTTGCTTGAGATTCAGTAAGGATCCAATGATGAGGTTGAGGCAAGAGCCTCAGCCTCATTTTTTATAGGTGCGCCTAAGCGCGTACCTTCTGCAAATTACTAGATGGGGGATGACTATATATGAAAAAGAAGATTACCCATTATTCGGGAATTGGAGGACAGGCAGTACTTGAGGGGGTTATGATGCGCAATAAGGACCTTTATGCAGTCGCTGTTCGCAAACCCGATGGACAGGTACATGTCGAAATAGATGAGTATCATGGTATTTTATCAGGATCGCCTCTTCTTAGGATTCCATTTATACGAGGAATTTTTGTTTTTATAGATTCACTTGTTCTTGGTACTAAGGCTCTTAACAGATCTGCGGACTTTTACGAGGATGAAGAAGAGGATGCTACAGGCGCTGACAAGGCGGCTGATGCTGTTACGGGCGGTAATGGAGATAAGTTTTTCTCTGTTTTAACTACGATATTTGCATTTGCGCTTGCTATAGGTCTTTTTCTGATACTTCCCGAAAGACTGTCTGCATGGATGAATACTTACCTTCAGAGTCAGGCGCTTCAGGCTGTAGCTGAGGGTATTATAAGAATTGCTATCTTCATTTTGTATATTCTTGCTATCACACTTATGCCTGATATTAAGAGGCTTTTCAGATATCATGGAGCTGAACATAAGTGTATTAACTGCATCGAATCAGGGCTTCCGCTTACTGTATCCAATGTAAAGCGCTCCTCTAGATTCCACAAAAGATGCGGAAGCAGTTTTATACTATTTGTTCTTGTTGTAAGTATCATATTGTTTATGTTTATCAATACCGAAAGCGTAGCGATGAAGCTTCTGTATCGTATATTGCTTCTTCCTGTTGTTTCGGGCATATCCTACGAACTTATCCGTTTTGCAGGTAAAAGTGATAATCCGGTTATATCTATTATCTCTAAGCCGGGACTTCTTCTTCAGCGTCTGACTACCAAGGAGCCGGATGATTCGATGATCGAAGTCGGTATTGCTTCTGTAGAGGCTATTTTCGATTGGAAAACCTATCAGAAGGATGTTTTCGGATTTGATTTTGCTGATGAAGATGAGGAAGATGTTCTGGAATGATTTATTCAGATATTTATAAAAATGCATCCATTAGACTAAAGGAAGCCGGTGTGCCGGAGTATCAGCTCGACGCCCGGCTTCTTCTTGAATATGTATGCGGCACTGATTATAATACGCTTCTGGTTCATGGAGACAGGGATGTGTCGCCTGAAGAAGAAAAGAAGTATAATGAACTTATAGAAAAAAGAGCGTCCAGGGTCCCTCTTGCCTATATAGTAGGATATCAGGAATTTATGGGACTTACATTTGATGTTAATGAGAATGTACTTGTGCCGAATCAGGATACAGAGACTCTTGCAGAAGAAGCATTGAGAGAACTATCTGACGGAATGCGCTTTATGGATCTTTGCACAGGATCCGGATGCGTTGCGCTTAGTATTCTTAATTATACCAATGATACAAGCTGTGTCATGACAGATATATCCGATAAGGCTATAGAAGTTGCGACAGGTAACAGGGACAGACTTGGTTTTAGCGATAGAGCTGAAATTGTTAAGACGGATCTTTTTCCACAAGATGACGATAAGAAGTTTGATATGATCGTATCAAATCCACCTTATATCAGAACTGATGTTATAGCCACGCTCCCTCCTGAAGTGGGCAAGGGCGAGCCGTATATAGCGCTTGACGGCGGACAAGACGGCCTTATATTCTATAGACGCATAATTGAAAATGCACCTAAATGGCTGTATACAAGTGGCTGGCTTATGATGGAGATAGGATATGATCAGGGCGATGCTGTTGCTGGCCTTATGAAAGATGGCGGATTCCATGAAGTGGAAGTCATAAAAGATCTGGGCGGCAATGACAGAGTTGTAAGAGGATGCCTGTATTAGTTTTGGTAAATTAATGTGATTGAATAGATTGGATTTATTATGTTAGATAAACTTGAAGCTATATTGCACAGATATGAAGAAATCGGAATGGTACTTACTGAACCTGATGTGGCATCAGATGCTGACAGATTCAGAAGACTTATGAAAGAACAAAGCGATCTTACACCACTTGTTGAGAAGTATTTAGAGTACAAAAAGTGTAAAGAAGCTATAGAAGACAGCATGCAGATGCTGGAAGAAGAGACAGATCCTGAGATGAGACAGATGCTCAAAGATGAGTGCAATGAAAACTCAGAAAGACTTCCTTTGCTTGAACAGGATCTTAAGATACTTCTGATACCTAAGAATCCGGATGATGATAAGAACGTAATCGTCGAGATAAGAGCAGGCGTAGGCGGAGATGAAGCTGCGCTCTTTGCGTCTGACCTATATCGTATGTATGTTAAATATGCTGAAAGTAAAGGCTTTAGAACATCACTTATCAACGTTGAAGAAATAGGTATAGGCGGAATGAAGACTGTAAGCTTCATGGTTGAAGGAAGCGGTGCCTATGCTAAGCTTAAATATGAAAGCGGAGTTCACAGAGTACAAAGAGTACCTGTTACAGAATCCGGCGGAAGAATTCATACATCTACAGCTACTGTAGCTGTTATGCCTGAGGTTGAGGATGATGTTGATATCGATATACCTCCGGAAGATGTTCGTATGGATATTACAAGAGCATCAGGTAATGGTGGTCAGGGAGTTAATACTACAGACTCTGCTGTAAGACTTACCCACCTTCCTACAGGTATAGTCATCTATTCACAGACAGAGCGATCACAGCTTCAGAATAAGGCTAAGGCATGGGCTCTTCTTCGTGCCAAGCTTTATGATCTTAAGATCCAGGAGCAGCACGACAGTGAAGCTGAGCTTAGACGCAGTCAGATAGGAACAGGAGACCGATCTGAGAAGATCCGTACATATAATTTCCCTCAGGGAAGAGTTACAGACCATAGGATCAAGGTTACACTTCACAGAATAGAAGATGTACTAAACGGTGATCTTGATGAGCTTGTAGATGCTCTTACAACTGCAGATCAGGCTGCAAAGCTTCTGAAGATGCAGGAATGATCTGGTCAGTATGCTAACCATACTTTGATCTGATTGTGAGCATACGCTCATAACATTAGTAATGTGGTGTTCAGATAGATATGTGATCTGATATTCTTGTATAGGAGGCTGATCATGAATGCTGAGCTTAAACAGGAACTGATAGACTGGGGCGTTAACTGGGAAGAAGTCAAAGCACGTCTTGTAGGTAATGAAGATCTGGTTGAGAAGTTCATGCTCAAATTTATAGATGATCCTAGTATGGAAAGACTTAAAAAGGGCCTTGATAACAACGATCCCAAAGAAGCTTTCCAGGGAGCTCATGCCCTTAAAGGTGTAGCCTCAAACCTTGCTCTGGAAGGTGATGGTTTTCTTAATCAGATCAAAGAAATAACTGAGATCTTAAGACCCGAGAGAATAGATAATGCTCCTCAAGTCTATGAGAAGTTAAGACCAAAGTATGACGAGCTTATAAGAATTCTTAGTAAATATAAATGATACTTTTAATAAAACGCCTGTATAGTAGCAGATACTATGCGGGCGTTTTTTGCGTCATATGCGGCGATTGGATATCAAACAGATGCCTGAAAAGAATACTGAAAAAGAATGCTTACTGCTTTCTTCGGATTAGTGTGTATTATATCTCTTCAAATTCGATATTATGAGAAGCAAGGAACCTTTTTATGCTCTCATCCCAGATCTGCTCGTAAGACTTATCTAAAGAGAATGTTCTAATCGCAGCAGCACTTGTTATAGTGGTGATACCTTCTGCAAACTTAACATTAATAACAAATGCTACATCCCTACTTGTAAGAGCTGATCCCTTCTTTTCAAGAAGCGCATCAGTATGCTCGGGCTTAACCTGCATGATAAACTTAAATCCCAAAGGTGTATGACGCCCTTTGATAAGCTCAAAGCATACACTCTTAATATCGCTCCATCTGGATAGCTCATAAGGAGCCTCTTCTGATACAAGATCTCCATAAAACTCTTTATTGATATGCCCATCTATTGTATAAGAGTTGCCGGCCTTAATAACCGCTTCTTCCAAAAGAAATTCATCAAAATCACTTCCCCTAAGCAAAGTGTTCATGAAATTTTTAGTGTGAGTAATCTGTAAAACAATCATTTCTTTCCTCGCAATAAAGATTATCCAAAATAATATCTGTATTATAATATCATTTTTGCCTTAAGAATACTATGACGCATGCAACAAAAGCATTAATAACAGCGCGGCAATGATTTATATTCTATCCGCCTCCCTCACAAAAACTTCAAGGATACTGCACCGCCCTGCTTGCACCGCCCCGGCCGCCTGTTTACCCTCCAGCTGTTAATAAAGCCGTGCCATCACATCAAGTTTTGGTTTACGCATCGTATGTTAGGTGGTATTATGTAGTAATGAGAACTACATTGCTTTATCGGAGGATATATGAGTTTTAAAATTGTATATGACAGCTGCTGCGATTTGCCTGAAGAGTATTATAGTGATCCAAGATTTCAGAGTGTCCCGCTCTCTTTGGAAGTAGGCGATTATCATATCATGGATGATGAGACTTTTGATCAGGCACAGTTCCTTAAACATGTTGCTGAAAGTGAGGAATGTCCCAAGTCAGCATGCCCTTCACCTGATAGCTACATGCAGGCATTTAAGACAGATGCTGATCATGTATATTGTATTACTCTTTCATCTAAGCTTTCAGGAAGTTATAATAGTGCACTTATTGGCAAAGACCTTTATGAAGAAGAGTATGGTGAGAAGGATATCTTTATAGTAGATTCTCTTTCTGCCAGCTGCGGTCTTGGACTTATTGCGCTTAAGATCATGGAATATGAAGAGCAGGGTCTTTCTTTTGAAGAAATTGTAGAAAAGATATCAGCTTTCAGAGATGATATGACTACATTTTTCGTACTTGATAATCTCGAGACACTTAGAAAGAATGGACGCCTATCCGGAATGAAGGCTCTTGTTGCTGCTACACTTAGCATCAAGCCTGTATGTGAAGGCGTAGAAGGAAATATTGTTCAAAGAGGACAGGGAGTTGGCATTCGCAAAGCTCTTGTGAAGATGGTTGACCTTATAGAGAAGGAAAGTCGTGATGTTGAAGATAGAATTCTTGCAGTAGCACATTGTAACAACTTCGAAAGAGCCATGCTTGTGCGTGATATGATCCTTGCCAGAAAGAAATTCAAGGACGCCATAGTAGTTGATACCAGAGGCGTAAGCTCTATGTATGCAAATGATGGTGGTATTATCGTTACTTACTGATATTACAATCCTTTTTCTTTTTTGAGCTGCTCTTTAATATGTTTATTGAATTCAAGCGAAAGCCAGAATTTGTGACCATCATCCATGATCACACTGAAGGCTTTCGTTTTTTGTATGTGTCTTATATTTATGATCGTCAGATCAGAAGCCGGGAGAAGGTAATAGAAAGGCTCCAGATCTTCATAGAACATATAGATAGTGGACAGGATAGTTATGATCTGCCCGTCTACAAGCTTTATTTCGATGCGTCCTCCGCCGTTTTTACAATGAGCATAAAGGATATCATTGCCATTGACATAGATGGTCCCGTTATCATCTCTAAGTTCTATAAGCGGTTCCTTGTTTGATCTGGATTCTTCGCAGATATCAAGAACTTCTCTGAGTCTATTCTTGAGAATGGGTTTGGTCATGAAGATGAAAACTTCTTTTTCTTCATCCGTAGCCAGACTTTCATAATCGATAGCAGAGGAACATAAGATGATCTTGCCGCTTACGTTGATCTTTCTAAGCGACCTTGCAACTTCAATTCCGTTCATTCCGCTCTCAGAGATATTGGTCATATCTATGAAGATGCCGTCATACATCTGCGGAGTCTGCATAAGAGAAGGTATGTTTCCATAAAGATCTATGAAAAATCCCTCCAGACCGTTTTTCTTGTTTGCATCAGATGCGCGCTCCAAAAGCCTTTGCATCTGCTTTCTGTCAGCTATATTGTCATCACAAACTGCTATATGCATGATTTTCCCCTTTGTCCCCTCTAAAAAACATTACATAAATCTGAAGTTTACGAAGTAGCACACTGCTATTACAGATATTACCTGCAGTATAAGAATTGTAGGCATAAAAACTACAAAGTACCAGTGTCTTGTCTTGTGCCTAAAAAAGAACATGCCTATGGTACTTCCGATGCTGCCTCCTATTAAAGCTAAGATAAATAAAGTCGCCTCGGGGATTCTGTAAGAACCTGCCTTGGCTTTATGTTTATCAATTCCCATGGCTGCAAAACCAAGAAGATTGACTATTAAAATATAAGATGTAATGAGAATGATTGAATTCATAGAAATAACCTCATGTCACGAACCAAGTGAGTAGCTAATGGTTTAATCCTCCCCCGAAGATACTAAAGCAAATTGTAACACTTAAAAAGCGCTTATCCAATGTATAGAATACACAAAAAATAGTTAATGAGCAATTAAAAAGACATTCGGAAGTGCAATACCAGCTATTGCCGAATGTCTTTTATAATGATAATGTATGTATTCATTTAAAGAAAGGCTTGTACATATCCGCTCATTTCATTCGTGGATATGAGCGGATAAGTTGCTGTGGCCTATGCTTTTTGATATGATGCAGATTTCAAATGTTACTTTTGACCATTACGTCTTGATATTGATAAGTGGTATTATTTCTTCTTTACAGAGGTCTTTGCTGACTTCTTGGCTTTTTCATCAACTTCCTGCATTTTAAGAGCGCGGACTTTGAGTGAGAGACCGAAGAGATTGATGAATCCGCTTGCATCTGTGTGATCATACATATCGCCTGTTGTGAAGGAAGCGATATCCTGATTGTAGAGTGAGTATGGTGATGTTGTTCCGGCTTTTATGATATTGCCCTTATAAAGCTTGAAGTGAACTTCACCTGTCACGTACTGCTGGGTGCTTTCAATGAAGGCCTGGACAGCTTCGCGAAGAGGTGTGAACCATTTTCCTTCGTATACAATCTGAGCGAGCTTAGCTCCCATTTCCTGTTTGAGAGCATAGGTATCACGATCGAGGATGAGCTCTTCAAGCTGCTGGTGAGCTTCATAGAGGATAGTTCCTCCTGGAGTTTCATATACGCCTCGGCTCTTCATTCCTACAACACGGTTTTCTACTATATCGATGATTCCGACACCGTTTTTGGCACCAAGTTCGTTGAGAGTGCGGATGATGTCGGAGACTTTCATCTTCTTGCCATTAACTGTCTTAGGAACACCTTTTTCAAATGTCATAGTAACATCAGTCTCCTTATCCGGAGCATCCTGAGGTGTTACACCAAGAACGAGCATATGCTTATAGTTGGGTTCCTTAGAAGGATCTTCGAGTTCGAGACCTTCATGGGACAGATGCCAGAGGTTACGGTCACGGCTGTAGCTGTTGCTGTGAGAGAATGGAAGATTGATTCCGTGCTTTTTGCAGTATTCTTCTTCATCTTCGCGGGACTGAAGCTTCCAGTTAGGATCACGCCAGGGTGCGATCACGCGGATATCGGGTGCAAGAGCCTTAAATGCAAGCTCGAAACGGATCTGGTCGTTTCCTTTGCCGGTTGCACCATGGCAGATAGCAGTTGCGCCTTCTTTTCTTGCAATCTCAACAAGACGCTTGGCGATAGCCGGACGAGCCATGGATGTTCCAAGGAGATATTTGTTCTCGTATACTGCATGAGCCTGAACACAAGGTACTACGTAATTGTCACAGAAATCATCTGTTATATCTTCTATATAAAGCTTGGATGCTCCGCTTGCTTTGGCTCTTTCTTCAAGGCCATCAAGTTCATTGCCCTGTCCGCAGTCAGCACATACACATACAACGTCGTAGCCGTAGGTTTCTTTGAGCCATGGGATGATCGCGGTAGTGTCAAGACCACCTGAATATGCAAGGATAACTTTTTCTTTTTTCTTAGTAGCCATTGATAATTCCTCCATTTACTTATGAATAAAAATTCTGTGTGATAATGTATATTTAGTAATGATAAATCTCATATTGTCCATAAAGCTGCCCGATCTTGCATAAAATCTATGCAAATAGATGAGCACTTGTATGTGTGACAAAAGTAAATATACTACTATTTGATGCATAATGCAAGAAGAAAATGTATAAATATTACAATAATTCAAAAATAATGTATAAATATTAAAATATTACTTGCATTATTATACACCCGGTCGTATACTATGACATATATTCTTATGAATGTGACAGATAAAAAGCGCATTCGGTGCACTTTCTTATATAAATAAGTTGGTATACTGGGTATTTTGTTTATACATTTAAGAATGATCAAAAAGAAAATGGAATTTTTACTATTAAATACATTATAATGAAATGGTGCGTTTTAGTAAATTTCCATCACAAAAAACAGAGTAAAATTAATCTGTATTAAGTTATTCAATATCGGATTGATGTAGTGGCTTTTAGATCATTGATCGTAAGTTCAATTAAAGAAAGTAAGACACTGCAATCGGAGGTGTGAAATGATCAAAGTTGGAATTATTGGCGCAACAGGATATGCCGGAGCAGAAATTGTAAGGCTACTTCAGATGCATCCTCAGGCAGAAGTTGTATGGTATGGCTCCAAAAGTTATATAGATCAGAAATATGCATCTATTTATCAGAATCTTTTTAAAATAGTAGATGCAGATTGTCTTGGCGAAGATATGGACAAGCTATCTGATGAAGTTGACGTGATATTCACAGCAACTCCTCAAGGCCTGTGTGCATCACTTGTCAATGAAGATATTCTTAATAAGGTCAAGATCATTGACCTTTCAGCAGATTTCAGACTTAAAGATGTTTCCGTTTATGAAAAGTGGTATAAGATCGAGCACAAAGCTCCAAAGTATATTGATGAAGCTGTCTACGGACTATGCGAGATCAACAGAGATAAGATAAAGGGCGCAAGGATCGTTGCTAATCCTGGATGTTATACGACATGCTCCATTCTTACAGCTTATCCTTTGGTCAAAGAAGGACTTATCGATCCGGATACTCTTATAATAGATGCACTTAGCGGCGTATCAGGCGCCGGAAGAGGAGCCAAGGTAGCTAACCTTTACTGCGAGGTCAATGAAAGTGCAAAACCTTACGGAGTTGCCAATCACAGACACACTCCTGAAATAGAGGAGCAGCTTGGATATGCGGCAGGCAAAGAGATACTTATAAACTTTACACCGCATCTTGCACCTATGAACAGGGGAATCCTTGCAACAGAATATGCAAGCCTTAATAAGATAGATGGTAAGCTCCCTACACCGCAGCAGATCCGTGATGTATACAATAAGTATTATGGAAAAGAGAAGTTTATAAGAATACTTGATGATGGTGTATATCCTGAGACAAGATGGGTGGAAACTTCCAATTATGTAGATATAGGCTTTAAGATTGATGAAAGGACCGGCCGCATCATTATGATGGGCGCACTTGACAATCTTGTGAAAGGCGCAGCCGGACAGGCTGTACAGAATATGAACATTCTGTTCGGACTTGAAGAGAGCATGGGACTTGATATGGTCCCTTGTTTTCCTTAACAATAGAACACGACTTTAGAAAATGCATTATGTCAGTTATCTTATGCAGGCACAGATGGCATTTGATGACTGGCAATGTGATCTTTCTTAAGTCGCCAATATTTAATAGAAATTAAAAGTGTTTTTTCACTTATGGCATGAGGTAAAGTAATGGTTCGTGTAATGACAATAGAAGATTATGACGAGGTATATGCACTTTGGATGTCGATCAAGGGATTTGGGATAAGGAGTATAGATGATTCTAAAGAGGGGATCGAGATTTTTCTAAAAAGAAATCCTACTACATGCTGTGTTGATGTAGAAGATGGCAAGATAGTTGGTGCCATACTGTGCGGACATGATGGAAGACGCGCCTGCATGTATCATGTGTGTGTTTCGCCGGATTATAGGCGAAGACATATAGGACAGCACATGGTTGACTTTTGTCTTAAGGCCCTTAAGGAAGAAAAGATATGCAAAGTCGCACTTAATGCTTTCGTTACCAATGAAGCTGGCAATGCATTCTGGAGCAAGATGGGATGGATCCTTAGAAATGACATGAACTATTACGATCATGTTATTGATCCGGATAATGTTACTATATTTAATATATGATTTTTATTTAATAAAAAAATATGTCAAAAATCATGATTCTATGATGAAGTCAGGAATTCGTAAATAAGAAATACCTACGATAGAATTTGCGATTAATAGATTTGTTTTTTAAAAACGATTGTTTATTTATATTCAGGATGAGGTTTGATATGAAGATTATAGAAGGCGGTGTTACAGCACCAATCGGCTTTAAAGCAGCAGACTTTGCAGCAGGCATCAAATACCAGGGACGTACCGATATGGCTATGGTCTATTCGGATGTGCCATGTGAATGCGCAGGAACATTTACTACCAATCAGGTCAAGGCTGCATGTGTTATGTGGGACAAGAAGATAGTTGAATCAGGATCCAAGATGCAGGCTGTTGTTATTAATTCCGGAATAGCCAATGCATGTACGGGGCAGGAAGGGTTTGATGCCTGCGAAGCTACAGCCAAGGCTGTTGAGAAAGAACTTGGAGTTCCATATGATACAGTAGCTGTTGCATCTACAGGTGTTATAGGCATGCAGCTTCCTGTAGATAAGCTTGTAAACGGAGTGACTGGCATGGCAGGGATTCTGAGTCACGACAAGGAAGCCGGAACCAAAGCTTCTAAAGCAATAATGACAACAGATACCATTAATAAAGAGTATGCTCTTACTTTTGAAGTTGGTGGTAAGACTGTAACAGTCGGAGGTATGAGTAAAGGGTCAGGAATGATACATCCTAACATGTGTACCATGCTTGGTTTTATCACAACAGACCTTTCTATTGACAAAACGCTCATGCAACAGGCACTTTCTAGCGTAGTTAAGGATACCTTCAATATGATAACAGTAGACGGAGATACCTCAACTAACGATACCCTTCTGCTTATGGCCAATGGTCTTGCGGGAAATGATACTATTACTTCCAAGAACGAAGATTATGATAAGTTTTATGAAGCTCTTTTTACTATATGCAGATTCCTTGCAAGGAAGATGGCAGGTGACGGAGAGGGCGCAAGCAAGCTCTTTGAAGCCAAAGTTACAGGAGCAAAGACTAAGGATGACGCAAGAACTCTTGCAAGAGCGATAGTAGGCTCTAATCTTTCTAAGGCTGCAATATTCGGATGCGATGCCAATTTCGGAAGGTTTTTGTGCGCTATGGGATATTCCGGGGCGAAGTTTGATCAAAATGATGTTGAACTCTTTTTTGAAAGTAAGAAGGGAACACTTAAGGTATTCGATCATGGCAATCCGATTGACTTTGATGAAGAATATGCAGTCTCTATTATGAAAGAGGATGAAGTTATGGTAGTTGCCAATATGAATGAAGGAGATCAGGAAGCAACAGCTTTTGGGTGTGATCTTACATATGATTATGTCAAGATCAACGCAGACTATAGAAGCTGAAAATATACCCAAAATATATTTTTACTGATCAAATATGAATGAGTCAGTATGCTGAATGCAAGCTACATAATCAGATCATTTGAGCTAAGGAGAATAAGACAGTGGACAAGGATATGCAGGATGTAATGAAAAAAGCTGAGGTGCTTATCGAAGCGCTTCCATATATTCAGAAATTTAATCGTAAGATAATAGTTGTAAAGTACGGCGGAAGCGCTATGAGCAACGAAGATCTTCAAAGAAATGTGATCCAGGATGTTACACTTCTTAAACTTGTAGGATTTAAGCCTATCATAGTACACGGGGGCGGCAAAGCCATCAGTAACTGGGTTGGCAAAGTTGGCAAAAAAGCTGAGTTCGTAAACGGGCTTAGAGTAACGGATTCAGAAACTATGGAAATAGCAGAAATGGTTCTGTCCAAGGTCAATAAGCAGCTTGTTACAATGGTTCAGGAACTGGGTATCAAAGCTATAGGCTTAAGTGGTAAGGATTCAGGGCTTTTACATGTTAAGAAAAAATATTCGAATGGCCAGGATATAGGATTTGTAGGTGATGTAGATAAGGTTGATCCTGAGATACTCTATGATCTTCTTGACAGAGATTATCTTCCGATCATCGCACCTATTGGTCTTGATGATAATTTTGATACCTATAATATCAATGCAGATGATGCTGCATGTGCTATAGCTAAAGCCGTAGGAGCTGAGAAGCTGGCCTTCCTTACAGATATAGAAGGAGTATATAAGGATATAAATGATAAGACATCTCTTATCAGCCGTCTGACATGCTCGGAAGCAGATGATCTTATAGCTTCCGGCCAGATAGGAGGCGGAATGCTTCCAAAACTTGGAAATTGCGTGTCTGCAGTTAGGGAAGGTGTCAACAGAGTTCATATTCTTGACGGAAGGATACCGCATTGCCTTCTTCTTGAGATCTTCACAAACAGAGGTATCGGTACCATGTTTATGAATGATACAGATGAGCTGACTTCATGTGCTAAATGATCAGAATTTAGTATATAGCATAAGAACGGAAGATATTAAGATCTGACTTTTGGCAAAAAACATATATGGGTTAAGAGAGGAATTAGTTGAATATGTCTGACAAAATGAAAGAATACATAGATGAGGCCGAGAAAGACCTCCTTCATACATATAATCGCTATCAGGTAGTTCTTGATCATGGCGATGGTGTACATTTATATGATATTGATGGTAAGGAATATCTTGATTTTGTATCAGGAATAGCCGTTTTTGCTCTTGGCTATAACAATAAAGAATACAATGATGCGCTCAAAGCTCAGATAGACAAAATTATTCATACATCCAATTATTACTATAATGTGCCTGCAATAGAAGCTGCCAAAAAACTCAAGAAAGTCAGCGGCATGGACCGTGTGTTTTTTACTAATTCAGGAGCTGAAGCTATAGAAGGAGCTTTAAAAGCTGCCCGTAAGTATGCATATCTTAAGGATGGAAAAACAGATCACGAGATCATCGCCTTAGAGCATTCCTTCCACGGAAGGACTTTCGGCGCTTTGTCTGTTACCGGCAATCCCAAGTATCGCGAAGCATTTGAGCCTATGATCGGCAATATACGTTTTGCTAAGATGAATGATTTTGAGAGCATTCTTGAAAACGTTAATGACAAAACCTGTGCTATAATCATGGAGACTGTTCAGGGAGAGGGCGGTATTTTCCCTGCCGAAGAAGAATTCTTAAGAAAAGTCAGAACTTTATGTGATGAAAAAGATATCCTTCTTATACTGGATGAGATCCAGTGCGGAATGGGAAGAACAGGCCATATGTTTGCATGGCAGAGCTATGGTATAAAGCCTGATATCATGACCTGTGCCAAGGCTCTTGGATGCGGAGTTCCTGTAGGTGCATTCCTCCTCAATGAAAAGACCGGACAGAATTCTCTCAAGGCCGGAGATCACGGTACTACATATGGCGGCAATCCTCTTGCATGCGCTGCTGTAAGTAAGGTGCTTGATTTATTTGAGCAGTACAATATAATAGACAATGTGAATTCAGTAGCTCCTTACCTTGAAAAAAGGCTTGATGAGCTTGTAGATAAATATGATTTTGTGACCAAAAGGCGCGGCAGGGGCCTTATGCAGGGACTTGTCTTTGACAGGCCTGTAGCAGATATAATTGTCAGTGCTATGGACAAGGGACTTATCCTTATTAATGCAGGACCTTCTATAATCCGCTTTGTTCCGCCGCTAGTGATATCCAAAGATGATGTAGACAAGATGATAGAGATCCTGGATTCTTGTCTTAGAGAGATCTAAAGACATTTGATGACATCTTTTATCCAGATATCGATGATACTTATTTGTACGTATGCTGCGCCTTAATAATGTTGGGAGATTTTTTGATGAATAAGAAAAAAAGACTTCTGTCAGTTATTATGGCAGTATGCGTACTTTTTGTTACTATGTTTGCGGCAGTTTATGGTGGAAGTGTACTGGCGGATGAGAATAGTTCTTTTTTTGCAACCAAGAAAACAACTATAAGACTCTGGTATGATGATGATGCGCTTACAGATTATCTGCTGCAGCTGTCAGTGACCTATAATGATACACATAAATACACAAGACTTGAACCTACACTTGTATCAGCTCTTGAATATCTTGAGAATATTTCAGCGGCATCAGCTGCCGGTGAGATGTATCCTGATCTGTATATTCTTACTAATGATTCTTTAGAAAAAGCATATCTTGCAGGACTTGCACTTCCTGTTACAAGCGACACTCTTTCAGATACCCAGTATCCATCTGCAGCTCTAAAGAGTGTGACCTATGATGGCAAGTATATCGCATATCCTTATTATTTTGAGACCAGTACACTTATCTATAACAAGACCTATCTTGAGAATGCAGCAAGAGACAGTCTTGAGAATGAATATTATATGGAGAATGTTGAAGATCCGCAGCAGGATGCTGACACTCAGGAATCAGACAGTGCTTCTTTTGAAGGCTCTGTAGAAATATCTGATGATCAGGTCGAGCAGCGTGTCGATGAGATGATCCCTGATACTATAACTGATATTATTGGATTTGCAGAGACTTATAATGCACCTGCAGAAGTTGAAGCGGTATTTAAGTGGGATGTGTCAGATATTTTTTATAATTACTTCTTTGTAGGCAATTATATCAATATAGGTGGAGATGCCGGAGACAATTCACAGCTTATAGATGTATATAATGAAGATGCAATAAGATGCATGGACCTGTATCAGCAGCTCAATCAGTTCTTTGCCATTGATTCAAAAGGCTCATCATATGAGGAGATAATACAGGATTTCATAGGTGGTAAAATCGTATTCACACTGGCTACAACTGATGCTCTTGATACAATAGCTAAGGCACAGGAAGCGGGTGAATGTCCTTATGAATACGGAGTTGTTACAATGCCGTCTCTTACTGATGATATAGGAACGAGAACTATGTCAGTTACCAGATGCATCGTTGTAAACGGCTATTCAGAACACTCTAAAGAAGCGTCAGAGGCAGCGGAATATATCTGCGGACGATATGATGACACTTTATATGAAATGACCGGTAAGGTTTCGGCCAATAAAAATGTTCAGCATTCAGAATCCGGAATCAAGGGCTTTATGGAAGCTTATGAAGGCTCTGTTCCAATGCCCAAGATGATCGCAACATCTAATTTCTGGATGCAGCTTGAGATATCCTTTGAAGAAATCTGGGAAGGCGCAGATCCTAATGAGACACTTAGAAAGGTATCCAGTCAGGTTAAGACCCAGGTATCAGGAAGTGAACAGACTATAGAAGAGTCTCCTATAGATTTTACTAATGATGTTACCTGGACGCAGGCTCAGGAATATTATGATGAGGGAATGACTGAATAATAATAGTTAATACGTTATTGTTTTATATAAAGACTTTGTAAGTTTAAAAGGACTTGCAAGGTCTTTGTTTTTGAAATAAAATAAAGTAGTATGCATGGCGGGATCCTCCAATTAGGAGGAACATGCAGTTTAAAAGATCAAAAGCCGGATTGATACCGGTACTTGTTGTTGCAACACTACTTATGTGTGGCTGCAAATCAAATGATTATCAGGTTATACAAAGTAAAGATTCATCTATAGAATCAAGTACTAAAGATTCTGTAGAAAGCGGCTCTTTGAATGAGGCTTCAATATCGAAGAACTCTATAGCGGATGCTTCTGCGACAGACGATTCTGTAGCGGGTGCTTTTGCAGATGGCAATAGTACTGATAATAGCAACTTTGATGGAAGTATATCTGATGTTATCATCAAGGTATATGTATGCGGAGCTGTTAATAACAGCGGCGTCTATGAATTATCATCCGGAGATAGGATTGCTGATGCGATTGATGCTGCAGGAGGCTTTAGCACTGAAGCTGCCACAGAATATCTGAATCTTGCAATGGTTGTTTCTGATGGTATGAAGATTCAGGTACCTACAACTGATGAGATCGAAGAACTTGAAAAGGCGGAGGCTCAAAGTAGTAGTGACAACCAGGCGGATGTCAGTGCAGATACATCATTTGTTGTGACAGGTGATGGAAAGCCCGTAGATACCAATAAACAGAATAGTGAAGCTGATAATACTTCTGCCTTGTCTTCTTGTGATAATGCTTCTGATAGCAGCAACGTACTTGTTAATATCAATACTGCAGGAGTAGATGAACTCTGTACCTTGAGCGGGATCGGTAAATCCAGAGCAGATGCCATAATCGCTTATCGTAATGAGAATGGACCTTTTAAGAGTATTGAAGATATCAAGAAGGTCAGTGGGATCAAAGACAAAGTATTTGAACAGATCAAAGATAGTATAACAGTATAGAAAGTGGGGACGATATGTCACGTAAAGCACTTGTTGTTGATGATGAAAAGTCAATTGTAAAGGGACTTAAATTTAGTTTGGAACAGGATGGAATGGAAGTTGACTGCGCATATGACGGCGCTGAAGCTTTAGAGCTTGCCAAGGCCAATAAATACGATATCATTCTTCTGGATGTAATGCTTCCTGAACTTTCAGGTTTTGAAGTATGTCAGGCAATCAGAGAATTCAGCAATGTTCCTGTTATCATGCTTACTGCTAAGGGTGATGATATGGACAAGATCCTGGGCCTTGAATACGGTGCTGATGACTATATCACAAAACCATTTAATATACTGGAAGTAAAAGCAAGGATCAAGGCTATCATCAGACGAGCAGCATCTGTAGAATCCATGTCTGAGATGGTATTTGGTGATCTTAAGATCAATAAAGAATACAGAAGAGTATTTGTAAGAGATAAGGAGATAAGCCTTACAAGCCGTGAGTTTGAAGTATTAGAGCTTCTTGCTGCACATTCAGGCAAAGTCTTTTCACGTGATGAGCTTCTTACAGATATCTGGGGTGATGAGTATCCGGGAGATGTTAGAACAGTTGATGTTCATGTCAGAAGACTTCGTGAGAAACTCGAATCTAATCCAAGCGAGCCTAGATATGTAAGAACAAAGTGGGGCTCAGGATATTATTTTCAGGCATAAATCAGTATGAATCTGAAAACATTTTTTGGTGAATTATTACATAAATTAAAAATAGTCAATATATTCAAAAGTCTGCGTGCACGTATCTTCGTACTTGTCTTTGTGACAGGCCTTATATCCTGTCAGGTTGTCCACTTTGCAATATTAGAGACATATGAAGGTCGTGCGGTTGCAGTTCGTACAACTGAGGTTCAGACACAGGCTCGTATCCTTGCTGATCATCTGATCACCTATGGATACCTGCAGGATACCTCATCTGAAGTTGTCGGTGCTGAGCTTGACATGCTTGCCAATCTTTATGATGGACGTGTCATGATCATTGATGACAATCTCAAAATTATCAAAGATACCTATGGTATAAGTGAAAAGAAGACCATTATCTCAGAAGAGGTTGTAAAGTGCCTTAAGCAGGGCGATAACGGTACAACATCTGTTTATGATGCTAATAATGGTTATATTGAGATCACTACACCTATCACTAAGAGCCAGATTGTAGAAGATGAAAACGGCAAGGAAAAAGAAATTGAGACGGTAGTAGGTGTCATACTTACCAGTGTATCTACTGATAATATCAGTACTACTCTTGACATTCTGAATAAGAACGCAAGCTCTATAGAACTCATAATAATAATTATTATCTTTATGTTTTCTTTGTTTGCAGCTAATATTCTGCTCAAGCCTTTTGACAGGATCACAAGTGCGATCAATGATATCAAGGCAGGATTTACCAATGAAGAGATCTCTGTTCCGGATTATCTTGAGACAGAGCATATAGTTACTGCCTTCAACCAGCTTCTGTCCAGGATGAAGACTTTGGATGAATCCCGTCAGGAGTTTGTATCCAACGTATCACATGAGCTTAAGACACCGATAACATCTATGAAGGTACTTGCTGATACTCTGGTGGCTCAGCCGGATGCTCCTATTGAGATGTATCAGGACTTCATGCAGGATATTAGTAAGGAAGTTGACAGAGAAGCTACGATAATCGATGATCTTCTGTCTCTTGTCAAGATGGACAAAACAGCGGCGCAGCTCAATATCTCTACTGTTGATGTCAATGAGATGACTGAGATCATACTAAAGAGACTTCGTCCTATAGCACGAAAGAATAATATTGAACTTACATTTGACTCAAGGCGTCCTGTTACAGCAGAGATAGATGAAGTCAAGCTGTCACTTGCGATTATGAATATCGTTGAGAACGCTATCAAATATAATAAGGAATCGGGCTGGGTCAAGGTAATACTTGATGCTGATCATCAGTCCTTTACTATTACAATATCAGATTCAGGTGTTGGTATACCTGAGGATTCAACAGATCTTATCTTTAACAGATTCTATAGAGTAGATAAGTCAAGATCACGAGAGATAGGTGGAACAGGACTTGGTCTATCCATAACCAAGAGTGCGATACTGATGCACAGAGGATCCATTGACGTAGATAGTGTCCTTGGTGAGGGTACTACCTTTACTGTTACGATACCGCTTAGCTATGCTAAGTAAGATGAAGTAAGGCTAAGTGTTGTTATGGATAGTGAAGTTGACTTAAGTATAGTGAAGTTAGACTAAGAATGATGAAGAAATATCAGGTATGACTACCAAAGAGTAAGTGAAAAAATACAGGGATTAAGTGAGATAACAGGGAGAATCAGAGTCAGAATGAATAGTAATATTTTTCTCTGAAAAAAAGAATATCAAAGGTCGTTAGAGGAAGAATAGTGCTTGTTCTTATTCTTGCTGTCTGCATGACTATGACCGCGTGTGCAGGTAAAATTGGAATGTCAGGTGACGCGGAAAAAGCTGATAATGAAGTTAAGATTTATTATGTCAACTCTTCTGAAACAGGGATTGTAGCTGATGACTATACTCTAACATCTGATATCAAAGATACGGATGCTGTAATAGCAGAGCTTATAGAGCAGCTTTCTCAAAATCCTGATACTTTTTCTTATGAAGCTCCTCTTGCAGGCAGGATCGCCCTAATAGATTACAAATTGACAGATGACAGCCTCATTCTTAATTTTAATGAGTCTTATAATTCTGTTGATCATGTTACTGAGATCCTTGACAGAGCTGCTATGGTTCGTACACTTACTCAGATTGATGCGGTGAAGACTGTTACTTTTCAGGTTGGCGGAAGCCCGCTTACTGATGCTTCAGGTAACGTTATAGGAACTATGACTGAAGATACCTTTATCTATAATGCAGGTAACGAGATCAATACATATGAGAAGGTGACACTTACTCTTTATTTTACAAACGAGTCTGGAGACGGACTTATCAAGGTATATCGTACTGTTGTATTCAATAGTAATATACCTATGGAGAGAATCGCGCTGGAACAGCTTATCGCCGGCCCTAACACAGATGAAGTATATCCTACGATCAACCCTGCTACCAGTATAAATTCAATAACAGTAAGAGATGGTATCTGCTATGTCGATCTTGATTCTGCATTTACGACAGAGCCTTATACTGTTACAGCTCAGACTGCAATATACTCTATAGTTAATACACTTTGTGAATTTGCTGAAGTTAATAAAGTTCAGATAACAGTTGACGGCAATAAAGATGTCAAGTTTATGGACAGCCTAAGTCTTTCAAGTACATATGAAAGAAATCTTGAGATCATAGAAGAGTAAAAATCAGTAAAAGTTAGAAAAACCAGAAAATAGAAAAATCAAAAAATAGGAAAATAAGAAAATGTTTAGAAGGCCACTATGCCTTGTTACAATGGCATTTGTGGCGGCTGTCTTTATATTTCTCTTGGTATATCCGCCGGATTATTCTGATCTGGGATATGAAAACGGAGAATATATCACAATATCGGGAAAAGTCACTTCCAAAGAGACCGGAACCGATTTCGATGACAATCAGGTTCAAGTTCTATATATCGAAGATTCTGAAAAAGAGGATACTATAGTAAAAGTATACCTTGCGTCTTCGTATCAGGATATCTATGATAATATCCCCAAAATAGGTGAACAGATAACAGTGCAAGGGGAATACTATGCCTTTTCAAGAGCAAGTAATCCCGGTGAGTTTGACAGCCGCACATATTATAAAATATTGAAAATTGAATATCAGATAAGGGAAGGTATAGTCAAATATAACAATAATGATCCGGATAGATTTAAAGAATCATTGTATAGGATGAGAGAGCATCTAAAAAAGATCATTGATGATACCTTTGAAGATGAGGATGCATCTGTAATGAAAGCAATGCTTCTTGGAGACAGAACATCCATGGATGAAGATATAAAGGGATTGTATCAGGGCGCAGGAATAATACATATTTTAAGTATATCAGGGCTTCACATATCGATTCTTGGAATGGGTCTTTATAATCTTCTTAGAAGATTAAGGCTTAGGATAATGCCTGCTGCATTGATATCTATTGCAATGATGATGTCATACGGTATAATGTGCGGAATGGGTACATCAGCGATAAGAGCTATCATCATGTTCTGTATTCATATGTTAGCTATAGTTCTGGGACGTACCTATGATATGCTGACAGGCCTGTCTGTAGCTGCCATGCTCCTTATATTCGAGGAGCCTTTGTATATCTATCATAGCGGCTTTTTGATGAGTTTTGGAGCAGTTATTGCAATAGGACTTGTACTGCCTACTCTGTCACAGGACATCATTCCAAGAGATGCGGATTATACAAAGCGTATGGATAAACTCATAAGGAATTCTGAAAACAGGACAGTCAGAGATTATCTTATGATCGCCAGAGAAAAGATCGTGGAAGGCGTATTGTCTATAGTAAGAGCATCGCTATCAGTATCTGCTGTGATCTTGCCTGTGCAGATGAATACGTATTATACATTCCCTGTATATTCTGTCTTTCTTAATATTCTGGTACTTCCTTTCATGACTATATTACTGGGACTTGGAATAGCAGTACTTACCTTGGGAAGTGTTTGCACAGGAATAGCTTTGTTTCCCGGATTTATGTGCCACATCATCCTTACCATGTACAAAGGGATATGTATAGGAAGCAGGTACCTTCCTGCAAATACCTGGTATGCAGGACATGCCGATGCATGGCAGGTGGTGATTTATTATATTCTACTTATAGTATTCATAATATCTCATAAGTATATAAGAGAATATATAAAAAGAAAACTTGATCCGGAAGATTCCGGCAAAAACGGTGTTGCAGAAAAACGCCCTGAAAAACAAAAAAGAATCATATACCCGTATCTTGTATATCTTATACCGGTGGTAGCAGTATGGATCCTGGCTATAAGAATAAGACCGGATCTGCGGCTATCATTTCTTCATGTAGGACAAGGGGACGGTATTGTAATAGAAATGGAGAACATGACCTATCTTGTAGATGGAGGCAGCACCTCAAGATCCAATGTAGGCAAGTATATATTGACACCGTATCTTAAGTATGAAGGGATAGGATATATTGATGCATGTATCATAACTCATGAAGATAAGGATCATATATCAGGTGTATTGGAATTATTGGAAGCTATGTCGTCAGGAGGGATCAGGATTGGAAGTCTTATACTTCCGGATTGTGATACCAGATGCAGAGAATCCGGCTATGAGCAGCTGGAAGAAGCTGCAATAAAAGCAGGCGTTCCGGTTTCTTATATAAAAAGAGGCGATCAGCTTCGTACAGGAAGCAGCGATATCACCATAACCTGTATAGGCCCTCCTGAGGGAATGTACACAGACGGAGCCAATGCACACTCCACTATCCTTTATATAGAGCACAAAAACTTTTCAAGTCTTCTTACAGGAGATGTAGAAGAAGAAGGACTTAGAAGTCTTAACGAATTCATGAGTCAAAACAGTAGTGAGTTTTCAGATCTTACTTTATTAAAGGTTCCGCATCATGGGTCAAGATATACGACAGATGAAGAGTTTTTGGATATACTGGATCCCCTTTGTAGCGTAATATCCGCAGGCAGGAACAATATGTACGGACATCCACATGAGCAGGTACTTGAAAGGCTTGAAGCAAGCGGATGTAAGTATTTTATAACGTATGAACAAGGCGCTATAACTGTAGATAGCGATGGCAGGGGAGATACACTCAAGTTAAAAAGCTTTCTTGCCAATAATGGATTGTGGTAAGATATAGTAAATGACTTTAGGAATATATATGCTGCATATTAAAGGTGGCATGGTATCGGGAGGCAATGATGCCGGCAAAGACATCAGAATTTAAAGCTAAGCATAGCGAGATAGTTAAAGATATAAAAGCAGAAGATTTTAAACATTGCTACCTTGTATATGGCGAAGAAGCATATTTAAGAAATCAGGTCAAAGATGAACTCAAAAAAGCTCTTTTAGGGACTGGTGATTCCATGAATATGAGCCGCTATGAAGGCAAGGATATAAATGTCATGGAAGTGATAGATATGGCAGAGACTATGCCTTTTTTTGCTCCAAGACGAGTTATAGTGGTAGAAGAGTCAGGACTTTTTAAAAACGGATGTCCGGAACTTGCCGATTATATAAAGTCGCCATCAGAGACTGCGTATTTTCTATTTGTTGAAAGCAGTGTTGATAAAAGAAAAGACATGTTCAAAGCTGCCAATTCGAAAGGACTTACCATTGAGTGTGATACGCCGGATATAGCCGATCTTAGGGTATGGGCAGGACGAAGACTCAAGAATAATGGACTTATGGTAACAGAAGCTACATTGAATTTTTTCTTCGAAAGAGTTGGAACAGATATGTCTAATGCTGCCAATGAACTTGAGAAGATCAGCTCATACTGCATGGGAAGAGATAGCGTAAGTGTTTCAGACGTTGACGCGGTATGTGCTAACTGGCTATCTAATCAGATATTCGCTATGACAGATGCTATAGTAGAACATAATCAGAAGAAGGCTATGGATCTGTATTATGATCTTCTGGCACTTCGTGAACCACCGCAGAAGATACTGGCACTGATATTCAGGCAGTTCAACATCATGCTGCAGGTCAAAGAAATGTCTGATAATCATAAAGATAAGGCAAGTATCGCATCAGCAGTTCATCTGGCACCGTTCATAGTCTCTAAATATATAAACTGGGCCAGATCATATACCATAGCGCAGCTCAAAGCATGCCTTGAAATGTGTGTTGCAAGTGATGAAGCATACAAGAGCGGTAAGCTAAATGATGTGATAAGCGTAGAAATGATAATAGTAAAGTGCTCAGCCAGATGATCTGTAACCTATATACTAAACAGATAGGTATTTTTATTTAAAAAAATATATAGAAAAAATATATAGAAAAATATTTTGAAGTTAACTTAACTTTCCCCAAAAGTTTGGGAAGGTTTAGGGATTATTATAAAATCATGGAGGACTAACATATGGAAAGACCATTACCACAGCAGATTTACAGACATTTTAAAGGGAATCTATATCAGGTTCTTACTATCGCGATTCATTCTGAAACCGGAGAAGAGCTTGTAATATATCAGGCGCTCTATGGAGATTATAAAGTTTATGCAAGACCTCTGTCCATGTTCACAAGTCCTGTCGACAGGTTGAAATATCCTGATGTTTTGCAGAAGATGAGATTTGAACTTGTGGATCCTGAAAGCTTATCTGATCAGGGAAAAGAAGATGCAGAAGCATTAAAACGTCAGGAAACACATAATACAGTAATCTTAGGCTCACATGATACATTAAGCGGATCAAAGGCTACAGGATCACCGGATATATCAAGAAGTGATGATACAGAATCTATGGATACTGTAAAAAGCTCATTTGTAGTTCGTCCTGAGAAAAAGCAGGAGCTTAATATAAATATTCAAAAAGAACCTGAAAGAGAACCTGAAAAAAAGGCTTCTGCAACTGATACTGACAGTTATTTTATGAATAAAACTATAGAAGACGAGGCTGATGAACTTAACCTTGATCCTAATGTAGTAGCTTTCCTTGATAGCGACTCTGCCAAGGCAAGGCTTCAGATCCTTGAGAAGATAAGACCTATAGTAACAGATGACATGATAGATATAATGGCTATGGCCATAGATGTGGAAGTTGAGCCGGGAGATGTGTATGACAGGCTTGCAGATCTTCGAAACTGTCTTGATACTATAGCCAGATTTGAAACAGAAAGACTTAGATAAGAACTGCTTAAAATAAGAATTATGAATATAAAAAAGCTCTTTACTTTACATGGCGTAAGGTAAAGAGCTTTTGTTATGTTAAGATCAATTATTTTTAGTAAGCACTTGTATTAAAGTCTGATCTCCTGAGTTGCAACTTCGCCGTCTTCCATAACAGGATCGATGAAGTGGATCTTCCTTAGGAAGTTAAGTGTTATATCAGAGCGATATACAACATAATACATTATAAGAGCCAGTGCTATAGCACTCACAACATCGATAACGCAGTGCTGCTTGATGAACATTGTAGATAGTACGATCGAAAGTGAGATGAAGTGTGAGCACAGTTTCCAGCCTTTGCTGAATCTCTTGCTATACTGAATACTAAATGCGCCGCCTATAGCATTGTAAACATGCATGCTAGGGAAGACATTGGTAGGCGTGTCATATTTATAAAATACAGATACAAGAGCTGTAAATATATTGTTCCTCTCAAACTGAGCCGGTCTTAGGTACTGAATAGTAGGGAAGATCGTTGATATGATAAGGAACAATGTCATACCTGTTCCGAGAAAGATCATGAATCTCCAATAATCTTCCTTCTCGTATTTGAGAAGAGGATATGCAGTACAAAAAGCGATAAAGAAGAACCATAGAATATACGGAATAACGAACACTTCCATAAATGGTATCATATCGTCGAGTCTTGTGTGCATTTCTGTAAAGTGTATGACTTTACGAGTTTCTATGTAGTTGAACCATACTAGGTATATAACGGCATATATAGCAGTGGGAATCGTCATAAGGATGGATTCTTTGATTCTTGTAGCCGTTATAGGCTTACTGAACTCATCTGCTTTGATAAAATTTTGCATAGTATTTTCCTTCTCTGATAATGTAAAATGGCATGATGTCTGAATTTACAAATACTACTATACTCGTTCATACCGGCATTATCAATATGAAACTGACTGAAAAAATATCGATATTTCGGTAAAAAATGGTCAAATATTACAAAAAATGTAAAAAAAGCAAATTCATAATAGATATCGGATTATCAGACCATGAGTTTTAGTTTAAAACCTGTGTTCTTGATCAAAATATCATCAGATTTTACGGAAACTTCGCCGTCAGTATGAACCCATAAAGGCTTTTGTGTTTTTATATGTATCTCAGAACTCTTTAGTGCATGAATTCCATTGTACTTGAACTGCTTACCTTTTTTGGCAGAAGGTAGTGCTCTCATTATGGTAAAAAAGGACATATCTCCTGCGGCACATACGTCAAAACAGCCATCGTTACAGTCAGCATAAGGGCCGAACATAAATCCGCCACCTTCAAAAGGATGAATCATCATTGCAGCAAAAATAGCTTTATCAAGGTGGAGCTTTTCACCTTCTTTGGTAGTGATATCCATAGCGTTTTTTTCTATAGAGAATATCTGATGAAGAGCTATAAGAAGATATGTGAGCTTCCCGAGATTGATTGCATTAAGGACTTTCTTGAGCCTTGAAGAAAGAGCTTCTTCGCATACTGCAGCATCGAAGCCTATTCCTGCACTGACATCAAAGTATCTTGTGGTCTTAACTTCATCATCATGAAGTCTTGAATAGGTGGATGAAATATTGTTGTATGTGATCTGGCCGATATCTGAAGTCCTAAGAACTTTACCTTCGGTAATCCTCTGGATAAGTTCTGAAGTATCAATATTAATACCAAGACCAAAGGCAAGATCCCCGGCAGATCCTCCCGGGATATATCCTAAAACGACTTTGTCAAAATCTGTGATGCCATTAATAACTTCATTCATAGTCCCATCGCCGCCTATGACTATCAGTTTTAGAGGGGATTCTTCTGAATGCATTTCCATTAGTGAAGTAGTGAGCCTTTTGGCATCTCCGGCCTTTTTGGTAGATGCAGCCTTATATTTAAGCCCTGCTACAATAAAACCTTCTTCAAGTTTTTTCCAGGTATAATATCCCCGTCCGGAACCTGATCCGGGATTGACGATTACATAATACATACAACTCCTCCTAGAAGTGCATTAGACGCACATAATAACTATATTATAGTCCGGAGATCTTTTAAGATCATCCTAAGTGGTTATCTATGATTTTGCTTTTTTTATAGTAAAAACACAGACAATGATAGTATATTCTCTAATCCTGCAAAAATGAATATATAAAAAATGTTGTTAAATACGTCATATAATTTTGACACCTATAACCCATTACAAAATTAATGTAATTTGTTTGAATATTTGGTCAAAAAATTACTTTTGTCATATAGAAATTGATGTATCTATATGCTATGATATGCCAAGTGATGCTTAAAACAGTAGAAAACCGTATAAGTCGGTAGATATGTCAGGAGAGAGAAAATGTATTCATTGGATGAAGTCAAAAAAGTTGATCCCGAAATCGCTCAGGCAATTGAGGATGAAATGCAGCGTCAGAATGATCACATAGAGCTGATCGCTTCTGAGAACTGGACCAGTAAGGCTGTAATGGCAGCAATGGGAAGCCCTCTTACCAACAAATATGCAGAAGGCCTTCCGGGTAAAAGATACTATGGCGGATGCTATGTTGTAGACCGTGTTGAGAATCTTGCCAGAGAGCGTGCCAAAGAGCTTTTTCATTGTGATTATGTAAATGTACAGCCCCATTCAGGCGCTCAGGCCAATCTTGCAGTGCAGTTCGCACTTCTTGAGCCAGGTGATACTATTATGGGTATGAACCTTAATCAGGGCGGTCATCTTTCTCACGGAAGCCCGGCCAATATCTCCGGTACATACTTTAAGGTAATTCCTTATGGTGTAGATGAAAACGGATTTCTTGATTATGACGAGATGAAGAGACTCGCCATTGAGAATAAACCAAAACTTATAATAGCAGGAGCTTCTGCATATTGCAGAACAATTGATTTTAAAAAGTTCAGAGAGGCAGCAGATGCATGCGGAGCTATCCTTATGGTAGATATAGCTCATATCGCAGGTCTTGTTGCAGCAGGGCTTCATCCAAGTCCATTCCCATATGCAGATGTTGTAACTACTACAACTCACAAGACACTTAGAGGACCAAGAGGCGGTATGATCATGTGGAATCAGGCTGCCCAGGACAAGTTTAAGTTCAATAAGGCTGTATTCCCGGGAATTCAGGGCGGCCCTCTTGAACATGTTATCGCTGCCAAAGCTATCTGCTTCAAGGAAGCACTTGATCCTTCATTCAAGGTATATCAGCAGGGAGTTATCGACAACGCCAAGGCTCTTTCAGAAGGTCTTATGAAAAGAGACATACAGATCGTTTCAGGCGGCACTGACAATCACCTTATGCTCGTGGATCTTACTAACTATGACCTTACAGGTAAGGAAGTTGAGGCATGGCTTGACGAAGCTCATATTACTGCCAATAAGAACACAATACCTAATGAAAAACAGTCTCCTTTTGTAACAAGTGGTATCCGTCTTGGTACACCTGCTGTTACTACAAGAGGCATGAATACAGAGGATATGGACAAGATCGCCGAAGCTATTGCTACAGTTATCAAGAAGAAGGAAGCCGGAATCGAAGAAGCAAAAGAGGTAGTTAAGTCTCTTACAGACAAATATCCACTTATCTGATCCTTTTTATAAGATCCTGTAAGCTTATTCTTAAATATGTATTTCAGATCCGGGGAGCTTATCCTGAATCAGAGTTTTTTCAGGTCTGGTAAGCATGCCCTAAATCTTATTACTTTAACAGATTCAGGAATATGATCTAAGTACAAAATAATAAATTGTCATATAAATAAGACAATTAAAGCCATGGCATTTGGTTATCTTAATCTTATGCTATGGCTCTTTTTATGTAACTTTTGAGATCATATGAGTTGTAGTGTCCTATATTTTCCATAGATATTAGGTTATCAAAAAGCTCTAAATGGTATAAATGTAATAGGAACGGAAGATTTGAGTTATGTTTATAATTTTCAGAAAATAATAAAATATATAAACAAATAGCAGATATTAGTACAATTAATCAATTCAATAACAGAATATAAATAAAAATAACTCAAATTGACTTGACAAATCAAAATAGCTTTAGTATACTATAATCAATCCAAACGAATTAAGTGAAGAAAATACTTCGGGGGACCGAAAGAAAGGCAGGTATACTCCAAAGACATAAGTAATTTACTATAACTGCTGGAAAGGAAGGTACGGACCACCAGACTACTTAATTTAGATTTACGATTAAGAAACAGTGTTATATTATTACAACGGCTTTAGTACATGATTAGTGGCGACGATCAATATCTACATCTTGACCACCACAGCTTTTAAAAGCAAAAGTGAATGGAAAGAGCAGGTTGAGAAATCGGAGGTACAGTCCATTGGGATGTGAAGATCCAACGCAGATATTTATTAACAGAGTAATAATTAGTAAAAAAATTTCAACAGAATGAAGAACGGTGGCTTGAAGAGAAAAGGTCGCCGTTCTTTTTTTGTGCTTTTTGTGTTAAAATGATTTTAAGTATTGTCATTACTATTTTTATTCGTTTCATCTTGTTCTTATTTCGGTTAGGGAGGGAAAAAAGATATGAGGGAAGAAAATAATAATGCAGTAGTTGAAACGGCTCAGGATTTAGAACAGGGTAATGTTCAGGAAAAATCTAAGCAGCAAAAAAGAGAAAATCGCCGCAGGCGCCGCCTAAGATCCCAAATGTTTGCATATTTAATAGTACTTGTACTGATTACAGTATCTATAACAGGGCTTGTATGGGGGATCAAGAAGGTATCAGCAGCTGTGATAGATCATCAAACACAAAAAGATGCCCGGATCGCAGCTTCAGAAAGCTCTGAGAATACAGAGATAGCTATTATCACACCTGATGATGAGGAAGTTCCGCTGGCTTCTGAAGCGGATGAAATAGTTAATAACAGAATAGATGCCACTCTTCTTAATATGACCCTTGAAGAGAAGGCTGCATATATCTTTTTTATAACACCTGAGCAGCTTACGGGTGTTGATAGCGCTGTCAAAGCAGGCTCAAGCACTCAGGCTGCACTTGAACAGTATACTGTAGGCGGAATTGTATATTCGTCTAATAATATAAAGAGCGATGATCAGATCAAAGAAATGCTTGCTACAACTTCGCAGATGAGCAGATATCCTTTACTTCTTGCTGTATCGGAAGAAGGAGGCTCAAAAAGTGTAGCTGCTACAAGTCTTGGAATTACCGGAACCAAAGCTCCATCACTTCTTGAAGGCAGTGATGATGCAGCCCAAAACGCCGGCGCTCTTGGATCCTACCTTATCAACTACGGCTTTAACATGAATCTTGCTCCGAATCTTAAACTTTCGGATGCAGAGAATTTATTTGGAACGGACGCCAATCTGACAGCTCAGATGGCTTCTGCATATATATCTTCATTAGAAACAACAGGTGTAAGCGCATGCGCATCTTCTTTCCCTGTAGCAGTATCAGATCCGGCATCAGGACTTGAAACATGTGATCTGTCAATAGAAGAGCTTCAGGCCGGAACTTTTGTACCGTTCGAATGTGCTATAGATGCAGGTGTTGATGCGATCATGGTCAGCAATATAGCATGTCCTTCTATTTCAGGTGAGGGAATACCCTGTAGCCTTTCAGGAAGTGCAATTACCGATACTTTAAGAGGAAATCTTGGATATGATGGCATAGTCATCACAGATGCCATGAACGTCCCTGCTATCACCGACGCATATACTTCTGATCAGGCTGCTGTTGCTGCTATAATTGCAGGTGCGGATATGATCTTCATGCCAGAAGACTTTCAGGCAGCTTATAACGGAATCATTGAAGCTGTAAATACAGGTATCATTACAGAGGATAGACTTAATGAGTCAGTAAGACGTATACTTCGTGTAAGATATACGTATGATGCTATGTAATTTTCGGGAAAATGCATATTGGAAATAATACGTTTTCCTTGTACAATACACCCTTGTGGTATTTAAGTCGTGCTTGAAAAATGTATTTTTCAAACTTGTAATCAAAGATGGACATATACTAATTTATTTTAAGGAGAAGACAGCATGTCAAGTATAATCACTGAATCTCAGAACTTTGACAATGAAGTTTTATTTTGCAATATTTTCTCTCAGAGAGATAAGAAAGAACTTGAGAGAATCTTTTTGAAAAACAGGATTTCTTATTATATCGATTGGCAGAAGCAGTCACTGTGGCAGAGACTTTTTTCAAGAAAAGGAAGTGACCGCATCAACTGTTTCGTTAAGATCAACAGAAGCGAAGTTGAAAAGGCATATGGCCTTGTTAAGAATATTCAGGGACTTAAGTTCAAGGATATTACAGGTGATACAGAAAGACGAGCAGTTACAAAACGTGCTCTCATGGATGAAGCAGAGGATTTAGATGAAGAGTAAAGATTCTGTTAAGGGTAGTGCAAATTTGGCCCAAAATAGTGCCAAAGCCCCAAAAAATGGCAGAGGATCCAAAATGCCCGCCTCAAAGGCTGGCAAAGGTGTACAGGGATCAAAGAAATCCATAACAAAGACTGAAAAAGGCGAAAAGAAAACAAAGGAGCCTTTTGCAAAGTCTTTAAAAGGCAGCAAGGAAGCTAAAAAGACTGTAGTAAGGTCTGAAAAGAAATCCACAAGATCAGATAATACATCTGTAACAAGTTCTAAGAGCAGATGCCCTGTATCGAAGAAGTGCGGCGGATGTCAGTTTATTGATATGCCATACCGTAATCAGCTTAAGGTTAAGCATGAAAGGCTCGAAGAGCTTCTTTCCAGGTACTGCACTGTAGGTGAATTTATCGGTATGGATGATCCTGACCATTACAGATGCAAGGTTCATGCTGTCTTTACTCATGACAGAAAGGGCAATCCTCTTTCAGGAATCTATCAGGAAGGATCTCATAAAGTAGTACCTGTAGAGTCCTGCCTCTTAGAAGATAAGAAAGCTGATGAGATCATAGCTACTATAAGAGGGATGCTCCGTTCCTTTAAGATCAAAACATATGATGAAGATTATGGACAGGGACTTTTAAGACACGTTCTTATAAGAGTTGGAAAAAATAGTGGTCAGATCATGGTGATCCTGGTTCTTACTAGTCCTATCCTTCCATCCAAGAATAATTTTGTTAAGGCACTTTTAAAGGCTCATCCTGAGATCACAACTATCGTACTCAATGTTAATGACAAGCATACAAGTATGATACTTGGTGATAAGGAGAAAGTTCTCTACGGCAAGGGCTATATCACAGATACAGTTTGCGGTATGGAATTCAAAATATCTCCCAAGTCTTTCTATCAGGTCAATCCTGTTCAGACTGAGAAGATGTATTCAAAAGCTATAGAACTGGCTGATCTTGATGGCAGTGAAGAAGCTCTCGACTGCTATAGCGGCGTTGGAACTATCGGAATCATAGCAAGTCCTCATGTTAAGCATGTTACAAGTGTTGAGATCAATGGAGATGCTGTAAGGGATGCTATATGGAATGCCAAGAACAATGACATAGATAATGTCACCTTTTATAAGAACGATGCTACAAGATTCATGCAGCAGATGGCTGATTCAGGTGACAAGGCAGATGTAGTATTTATGGATCCTCCAAGAAGCGGTGCTACAGAAGAATTCCTTAATTCTCTGTTCGTACTTGGGCCTTCCAAGGTAGTATATATATCCTGCGGACCTGATTCTCTTGCAAGAGATCTTGGTATCTTTGTAAAGAACGGATACATAGTTACGGATTGTGTACCTGTTGATATGTTCTGCCATACAAGATCGATAGAGACGATCGTGCTTCTAAAAAAGAAGCTATGAATGAGTCAGAACAGCCAACTTTAATTATCTGTAGTATTTATTGTTTTTATTGAATTTATTATTTTGATATATAAAAAAGAGCATCAATTTTTGATTTCTATGGAAATGTCAAAAAGATGCTCTTATTTTTTGCATTATTTTCCTGTACAATAGATAAACGAATGCTAATGGGGGGAGAAAAAATAAGAATGCAGATTTTTGTAAGAGATAAGAAATTCTATGCTACACTTGTAGCGTTTGCACTTCCAATAGCGCTTCAGCAGCTGATCACAGTCGGTGTCAATATGGCTGACAATATCATGTTGGGTCAGCTTGGCGAAGCTCCTATGAGCGGTGCTACACTTGCCAATAATTTCATTACAATATTCCAGATCATGTGCATGGGACTTGGTATGGGAGCAAGTGTACTTGTCAGCAGATTTTTTGGAATGAAAGAGAAGCAGAACATGAAGAAGTCTGTCAATATCATGTTCAGGCTGCTAATAGTATTCTTACCAAGGGTACGCTACGAGGAGGCGGAGATACCAAATTCCTCATGGTCGCAGATATTATCTTTTTGTGGGTTTGCAGCATACCACTTGGAGCTATCACCGGACTTATACTTAAGTGGCCGGGATTCTATGTATATATAATGCTCAGGATAGATCAGTTTATCAAATGTATAGTTTGTATTGTAAGACTACATAGCGGAAAATGGATCAAGAAGATAAACAAGACGTGAAAAAAATGGTATAACTATAGGAAGGATATTAAAGTAGCAGATAGTTCTATAATAAAAGGCCTCAAGGGAGAAAAGACTTGAACGAACAAGACGTTAGATACAGCACTGCAGAAGAAGCCATAATAGATTCTTTTTTTCTTCTATTAAAGGAAAAAGACTATGATAAGATCTCGGTCTCTGATGTTGTCAAAAAGTCAGGAATCGTGCGTAGTACTTTTTATAATCATTATGAGAATGTCACCAAGCTTATAAGCGCGGCAGAAGATAAGACTATTGATGATATCTTCAGACTTATGGAATCCTTTCATCCGCAAAATGATCATGAGCTTTGCAGGTCATATTTCCTTGCTATCTGCAATTATACAAGGGACAATCTGTTTCTTGCTGGACTTTTTAAGAGCCCTAGGGGCAATTCCTTTTTGGAAAAAGCTATGACTATGTTCCATAGATATGTATCAGGTACTGGCAAAGAAGGGGGTGCTGTCCCTAAGTCCAGAGAGCATTTTACCTTCCTTATTGCAGGAACTATTGGTTTTACAATAGGTATACTTCATAAATGGACAGCGGAGAACTTTGAGTCCCCCGCTGAAGATGTTGCAGATATTCTGGCTCAGACCTTCCTTAAGGGAGTCCTTCCGTACCTGTGGGATTGATGCAATACATCGAGACTCTTAAAAATAAATTGAGATTCATATATATAATTCAATGTCTGCCGTAAGAAATAATCTGAGATAGTTATGAAGTCTATACAGCCTTTTGGGATGACCCTGTCTGGCTATTACCAAAGCGCTTGATCTTGCCTGTAGCATTTTTTTCAAAAGGATCGTCTCGTATTATAAGCTTTGTGATATGCCTGTAGGATGGCTGCGCAGCGTTAAAATTATCTATTATGGCCTGTAAAGATTCCTGAACTGAATCTTTGGACAGGCCTTTTTGTTTGGTTACATCTTCGTCAGGATATATGGATGCTGTAAGGCCGTTATTTTCTCCGCTTACTACCACTTCACGAACTAAAGGATTTAGTGAGAGCTTATTCTCAATCTCTTCCGGGGATACATTTTCACCGTTTGATAATATGATAAGGTTCTTGACTCTTCCGTTTATATAAAGGTATCCGTCATCGTCAAGGTATCCCTTGTCGCCTGTATGCATCCAGCCATCTTTAAGAGCCTTATCTGTCTCTTCTTCCATCTTGTAGTACCCTTTCATAACACTGGTACCTCTAACAAGGATCTCACCATCTTCAAAGGACAGCTCCACATTTGCAAGCGGCTTTCCGATAGAACCTTTTTTATGATCTGTCAATGTATTGGTTGTGATAACAGGAGAGCATTCTGACATACCATAGCCTTCGAATATATCAATACCAAATTCATTGAACCTATCAATATAGTATGGATCAAGATGAGCACCTCCAGTAAAGATTATCTTAAGATTTGATCCAAATATCTTAGTAGTTAGAGCTGCATTTATAGAAGAATGCGTGCTGGTAGAAGCAGATAAGTTTATCGCAGCTGCGATCTTCTTGTACACAGATTCTATCATAAGGGGCACCATCAGCATGATATCAGGATTAAAGATACTCATATTCCTGACCATATGCATTAGTGAATCATTGATGCATATGCATGCACCTAAAGAAAAGCCTTTCATCCAGTCCATTACAAGGCAATATGCATGATGGATGGGAAGTACACTTAGAACTACTGCTCCGGGATCAGCAGTATAGTCTACGTTTACAACATTATCATACAGGTTCTTATGTGTTAACATTACTCCCTTACTCTTACCGGTAGTTCCTGAGGTGAAGATTATAGTTGCAAGGTCGTCTTCACTGGGAGATGGTAGAGATGATGTGAGAGTTCCAAGGGACATAAGATTATAAATACTATCCACCTTAAAGGATTCATCGGCAATGCCTTCCGGAGTATATTCTGACATATACCATATATCCCGTAGCTTTGGACAGTTAGCGGAAGATGCTTTTATGATATTAACAAGCTTGGGACTTACAAACAGGGCTTCGCAGTCTGCTCTGTTAATAAGATCTGTGATCTCATCTTCAGGAAGGGATGCATCAAGAGGAACTGCGATATTGCCTCCTGTTACGATTCCAAAATATGAAGCAACCCACATATATGATGATTCGCCTATTATAGCTATGTGGGAAGAGCTATAATCTTTGACTAAAAGCCCTCTTCCTATCATGCTTATCATTTCGTCAAGTTCTCTATATGATACCCTACAGATGTTCTTATGATCCAGATATTTGATGGCAGTAAGGTCTGGATAAGACTGGGCGCTTTTTTGCCAGAGATCTTTGATTGTATGTGTCATCCTGCCACCTCCGGGTTACTAATAAGATTGAGAGCTTCGTGGATAGTGCGGATATTGATGACCTTGTCTTCATCAAGACTTAGGTCAAACTCATCTTCAAGCTCTCCAAGCATTGACATAAAATCAAGTGAGCTAAGCCCAAGATCTTCACGGAATCTAAGATCATCCTTGATATCTTCGGGTTTTATCTTACAGTACTGAGCAACAATAGATTTGAATAACAGTTCTTTTTTCATAAATAAATTCCTTTCGGTTGTCGTAGGCGGAAACCCACTGCCCTTGGGCGGTGGGAGGAGCCTTGTAAATTGTTATCCAAGAACATACATGCTATAATATACTCAACAGCAAGTTTTACGAGAAAACCGTTAGGTGCGCTGTTCACCAAAGGCACTCTTTGTACATTGGCAAGTATATATGAGGTTGTAACACATAAGTCTTGGTGTTACGTAAAATATACTCAAGCATTAGCGTTTACTGTACGGCATGGGAATATATTATCCGTGAGGTTAATATATAGAGTACCTGATACAGTTACAGATAAGCATGTCTTGTCTGTAAGGGGCGGTGTCAACCGTCCCATGATGCGACCCCACGGAAGTTACACCGACAAAATGTAGGAGTTATTGCAACGAACTACAGGGGAGTCGCAAGCCACGTACCTTTAGGTGCGTGGTAGTTGACAATATTAACCTCCTTCTTTAGACCATTTTTTGACCTTATGTCGCGAGCAAAGCGAGCGGCTAATGGTTCAAATTGGTGAAGCTCGCGTCACCAATTTGGGTTTGAAAATGTTACACTTTCAAACTTATGATCTCTTCAATTGATAAGTTTGGTTGTTCTACGCCTCTAAATATGATCCTCATAAGATAATAATTTAAAAGCTCTATATCCTTTTCATTAAGAACAGCAGTCTGATAGTGATAGGAGAAGTTCATACCGCCGTCTGCAGTATGGGATACGGTGAGATACATCTTCTTGGTAGCTGCTCCGTTGGCAAACCATTTAGTGTGAAGGGGTATATCTTTAAGGTATGGATTGTCAGGCTTTACAGTAAGTGGCTGGTAAGTCAGATAGCAGCTTACATATGAAGTGTTATCCGGGGTGTTGTATCGCTTTTTGATCTCGTCCCATATAAGGGCCGGGTCATAGCTATTGTGCATATAGATGCGGTTTTGCATATTCTGGATCTCATATGCGGCAGTGAGGAATTCTGTATCAGAAGATATCACTGTCCTGCAAGGGAACATGATGGTGCGGCTTCCTCCAGAAGTCCATTCGTCTCTTGTTGATCTTCTGGATATAAAGTTTTCAATAGATATATCTTCCTGACCATTGTTTACTTTAGATAGATATGTTCGCAGTCCCAGCAGCAGGAGATTGGTCATGGACAGCTGATGGTTCATACAAAAGTCCATAAGAGTGCTACTTGATCCAGGATCAAGCTGATAATCCTTAACTGCGACGAACAGATCCTTAAGTTCTATATCTGCAGCTCTTAAGTTTTTGTTCTTATGTCTTTTTCTTGAAGCTTCTAGTACTGATGGTCCTTGAATGTCAGAATAAAGAGGCTCTCCCCATTCATCCAAAAGATCATTCCAGAATTTTTGATCCTTGGCATGCCTTTTCTCATTTGAAGCTTTCTTTAGGTCACTTGTAAGAACGCTTTCATAATCAGCCAGAGGTTCCGGATAGTCGCTTCCAAAGCGGTAATGGGTGTACAGCGACATGATGTCATTGACCATAACAACTACTGCGCAGGAATCCATAAGGCGGTGATCTATATGGATCCAAAAACCGTTGTATCCGTTAGGAAGCTTTACAAGCATGAATTCGCACATGGGGATATCATCGCCGTCAAAGGTCGTATAAGCAAGTTTTTGAAGGATGTCATCTGCCTGTGCAAGGGACATATCAGACAGATCTTTATATGATATGCTTATATTGTTTTCTTCAGGGATATACTGGCAGATAAGGCCATCTTTATCAGGCTTTGTGAACTGAACTCTAAGGCATTTATATCTTTCGAGTTCTTTTTCGATACATTTTTTTAGTATATCGAAATCAAGATCCGCTTTCAAAGATGCTACTACGCTAAGGCCGGATACCTGCTGGGTATGATATTGGCGTATCCATCTGTAGTGGAGCATCTGTGCTGCGGTTAACGGGTACTTATCAGACATTTACTAACTCCTCCCTTTTGATTATGTGATTTGTGGTTGGCAATAGAACAATTTCAACCTTTAGAACTTAAAAAACAAAATATCATAGACGAAATAACGAATCCATAGGCAAGGAGAGTTAATGAACAAACGATTAAAAATTGACCGAGACTTATCGAACAAAACGATATATTGTGTTCGATAAAAAGACTAGAGGGGCTACTTGGTTATTGAGGGGCGTTTTGTGATTTATAAAAATTGATGTAAACATTGATTGAAAATGCATTTTATTTTAATTAAATTAAGTGGTTTTTGCGTTGGCGCTACTATATCATTACAATCAGGAGGTGGTCTCTTATTTATGAAGATTGGATATAGTACTAAGATTGTGGCAGATAGTATATTATCAAGGGCGGTAAGACGCACTGTCAGTGCGCTTGAAAGAGATATCAGAAATACTTGCCTTAGAAGTGGCGGGGGATTTTTGGATATTGTATTAAAAAAAGAGAAATGTATACCAAAAGAAGAATATATACAAAAAGAAGAATATATACAAAAAGAAGAATATATACAAAAAGAATGTTTTGTTATAAAGGCGCTGGAGCATAATAAGCTCGGGATTTATGCATCAGATGATCTTGGACTTATATATGGGATATATCACATAAGTAAAACTTTTTTATCAGTTGGTGAGTTCTGGTTTTGGAATGAACAGGTATTTAAGAAAAAAAGAGGATACCAGGTTCCGGATGACTATACATATGAATCAAAGCCTTACAAGGTTAGATTCAGGGGATGGTTTATTAATGATGAGGTTTTACTTAGTGAGTGGAAGCCTGTAGTAGATGGCAGTGTAAAAGAGGATTATCCCTGGGAGATGGCTTTTGAAGCACTTCTTCGCTGCGGGGGGAATATGACGATCCCAGGGACTGATTTTAATGCAGCTAGGTTCAGAGATCTTGCAGATGAATATGGCCTATATATAACTCATCATCATGCTGAACCTTTGGGTGCAGAGATGTTTTCAAGAGTATATCCTAAGCTTGAAGCTTCTTTTGACAAGTATCCTGACTTGTTTATAGGGCTTTGGGAGAAGGCTATCGCTAAGCAGAAAAAATACCACGTAATATGGAATCTTGGATTCAGAGGGCAAGGAGACAGACCTTTCTGGGCAGATGATCCTTCTTATGATACCAAAGCTAAAAGAGGACAGCTTATATCAAAACTTATAAGAAAACAGTATGAGATGGTCAGATCTCACGATGCCGGCGCTGTATGCTGTACTAATCTCTACGGAGAGATCATGGAATTATACCAAGGAGGATACATCGACCTTCCGGATGATGTTATAAGGATCTGGGCTGATAACGGCTATGGCAAGATGGTATCAAGGAGACAGAACAATCATAATCCAAGAGTTATGGCACTTCCCGGTAGGGGTGACACAGGCGCTCATGGGATCTATTATCATGCATCTTTCTATGATCTGCAGGCAGCAGCTATGATGACTATGCTTCCTAATTCGCCGGAGTTTGTAGAAGATGAGCTTTGCGAAGTACTTAAACGTGGAGGAGACGATTCCTGGATCATTAACTGTTCTAATGTTAAGCCTCATACATATTACCTTGATCTTATGGCAGTTTTTTGGAGAGATGGAATAAGTAGGGATCAAAATGATAAAAAATATACTATAAGTAATCATCTATCTGCCTATGTAGATAGGTATTATGACTCTGCTCTAAACAAAATGGTTGAAAAGGCGTACAGCTTGTGGCCCTATTACAGCGTCAAGTACGGACCAAATGAAGATGACCATGCAGGAGAGCAGTATGCCAATCACTGCGCCAGGATCCTTGTAGATAGCTTTATAAGACAGTATCACATAATAGAAAATGATGTGGATGGGCATCATAAGATAGCTCCTTCCTTGGAATTACAGTGGGCTTGTGACAGGCATAGTCTAAAAGACCAGGTTTATTATTTCAAGGAAAAATATGAAGATGCTGTAGAAGGATACAAAGAGTATCTTGGATTTTGTATGTCAGTAGAAGATAAACTAAAAGCTGCAGGAGATAAGAAGGCAGCTATAGTTTTTGATGACAATCTGATCTGCCAGGTTCAGTACCTGTATTATAGCTATCTTGGAGCCTTGCATATATGCAGTTCTATAGAAGCGGTACTTGAAGGAACTGGAGATGAGAGGTTCATAAAAGCTTTCTATGAAGCAGGTCTTTCTTCCAAAGTCTTTAAGAAAGGTTACGATACTATGAGAAGTCATGAACATGGCATATGGAAGGGCTTTTATGCCAATGACTGCGAATCAGATATAAGGCAGTCCTACTACGTAGCTCAAAGCCTCATGTCTTATTTAAGGGTTCTTGGAGATGGTCCTCACTTTTATAAATGGCAAAGAAAATATCAGCAGGACGCTGGTGGTGACAAGGTCCTGCTGATATTAAGACTTAAATCTCATATTACAGATGACAAGATGTGGGAACTTATAGATGATCAGGCATCAAGTCTGTTTTGAATATCTTCTTCCTCTTCATCTTCAGTTTCATTTTCATCTTCTTCAAGGCTGTAGCGCTTTTCAACTGTGACTTTCTGATTGTAGCAGTCGAATACTTTATCGATATGATCTTCATTCATCTTAGGACTTAGAAGACTCACTACAGGGACGATCACAAGACCTATAGCCATGGTGAATGCGCCGGCGTTAATAGGAGATGCTATGTAGTGGAATATCATGTTGGTGATAGTGATGCCAACTCCTGATATGAAGCAGGCCCATACAGAAGCCTTGGTTGTCTTTTTCCAGTACAGACTATAGAGGAAGGGTGCAAGGAATGAACCTGCAAGCGCTCCCCATGAATAGCCCATAAGCTGAGCTATGAATGTCGGAGGATTAAGTGCTACGATAACAGATAATGCTATGAACATAACCAGAAGGATTCTCATAGTTAGAAGCTGCGCCTTGTCCGACATCTTCTTGTTGATCTGAGCTACAAGATCAAGTGTAACAGATGAACTTGAAGTAAGTACAAGCGATGACAGAGTTGACATGGAAGCTGAGAGTACCAGCACTATTACTATTCCGATAAGGATATCAGGAAGCCCTGAGAGCATAGCCGGAACTATGGCATCATAGGCAACAGAGCCGTCAGCATTAAGGATTGCAGCATTGCCGCTATAAAGTCTTGCAAAACCGCCCAAAAAGTATGAACCTCCTGCTACTACCATTGCAAAAAGTGTGGATATGATAGTCCCTGCCTTGATAGCCTTCTCATCGCGGATAGCATAGAACTTGCCAACCATCTGAGGAAGTCCCCATGTACCAAGGGATGTTAGGATGACAACGCCCATAAGGTTAAGAGGATCAGGCCCGAAGAAAGAAGTAAAGGCACCCTGCATCCCTTGTGTAACAGACAGATCTGATTCATACGTAGAGAGTGTTGTAAGCGCATGTATAAATCCTCCGTTATTATGAAGGACTGCGAGGATAACTGCAGATATACCAAAGAGCATGATAACACCCTGCACGAAATCGTTGACAACAGTTGCCATGTAGCCGCCCAGTATTACGTATACACAGGTAAGGCCGGCCATTACGATAACACATACGCCATAGGGAATATTGAAAGCCATTCTAAACAGCCTTGAAAGACCGTTATATACAGATGATGTATATGGTATCAGAAAGGCAAAAGAGATAAGGGCAGCAGCAAGTCGAAGGCTCCTACTCTCAAATCTTTTGCCAAAAAAGTCAGGCATGGTCTTAGAATCAAGATGCTTGGTCATGACTCTTGTGCGCCTTCCAAGAATACGCCATGCAAGAAGAGAGCCTATGACAGCGTTGCCGATGCCTGCCCACGTGGCAGATATTCCGTACTTGTAGCCGAACTGTCCTGCATAACCTACAAATACTACTGCAGAAAAATAGGATGTACCGTAGCCAAATGCTGTAAGCCAGGGACCGGCAGATCGTCCTCCAAGAACGAATCCTTCTACGCTACCTGCATGTTTTCTTGTTGCAATTCCGATAAAGATCATTACGCTAAAAAAGATGATTAGAAATAAGATTTTTACTGCCATTTTAGGCCTCCCCATGATAGAATAGTTTTTCTCTTGCTGTTTACTGCTTTAAAACGCAACGCTTTAAATCGTTAAAATGACTGTTATTATAAATGTTAACACAAAGAAGTGTATTAGTAAACTGAAATAGGTGAACACCAAAAAGGACCGGAACATTACATTCCGATCCTTTTGGCGGGTTGCGATATACTCTTTTGGGGAGCATTTTCTAAAGTCGTTAACTTAGCTTACGCCAAGTATTCTCTTATTATCTTCTTCCTGATCTTCCATTTGCTTTTTAAGCATTGCATTATTGACCTGATCAAGAGTCTTTGAAGTATTAAGTCCTACAGACGCAGCTGCCATATCCGCATCTTCTATACGGCTAAGAGCTGCTGCTTGATTGATCTCAGAAATAGATGCTATATTGGCTGCATGTGATGCTGCATTACTTGCAGCTCCGTTCGCGGCCATTGCAGAATATAACGAGTCTGTTGCACTTTCTATAGAGCTAAGATCAAAGCCTGATGGAGTAGCAGATGATGCCACGTCCTGTGAGATAACATTCTGTTCATTGTAGGTAGTATTTGAAAGTGAAGATACACCCTTACTTAGAACATTCATGTGATCATAGATGGTAGACTTATCACTTCCTGTCAAAGTGTCATTGGAAGCCTGTACGCTTTTTGAAGTCATATCAGACAGGTATGAATTCATACCGCTCATGGCGCCATCAGCAACATTACTCTTTAGAATCTGCGAATTATAATTGGAAGCGCTGACATTGGCACTTGTTGTAGCGCTTTTAAGCTTCTGGGCTATGGCGCTGCCAGCAGCATCGTCAGCTGCGGAGTTTATCTTTTTTCCACTTATTAGTTGTTTCATCCACTTCCCTGTGTTGGAATGGTAGCTTGAAACACCTGCTACATTCATACTCATAACTTACTCCTTAAGCCTGTCCGTAGGCTTTAAGACATATTCATAGAACTTATCTTACTAAAAACAATCATTCTATTTACTCTATTTTGATTATAAAACTCTTAATAACAATACGCAATACAAAATAATATTAAAATATGATTAAAAATATGATAAGAATGTTATGCCGATTGTAAAAATATGCATGGCTAGAGAATGAAATAAGTAAAAAAATGCCCCAAAATCCTTATGAATAATCTCATTAGACAGTACACTAGTTGATTTGCAATGAAAATTGTCTTAGAATCTATATCTATGTCCTTATATAAGGACAAGGAAGTACTTGACTTTCATAACTTTGACTGAATCCAGTAGAGTATTATAATTGAATTAATATCATTGTTAATCATATCAAGTTATGAAAGTCAGAAATAATGAGGCTTTGTAATGAGAAAAAAAACGGATAATGCGATAACAGAAGGCGTGATTTGGAAAGAGATGCTAAAGTATTTCTTTCCTCTTTTGTTTGGAACTTTTTTTCAGCAGTTATATAACACAGTAGATGCTATCATAGTAGGAAGATTTGTGGGTTCGGGAGCACTTGCTGCCGTAGGCGGCTCCGCAGCTATGATAGTTAATCTTTTTGTTGGCTTTTTTACAGGCCTTGCATCAGGTGCAACTGTAATAATAGCTCAGTATTATGGTGCAAGAAGACAGGATGATGTGACCAAGGCTGTGCATAATGCAGTAGCTGTGGCACTTGCAGGCGGTGCCATATTTATGATAGCAGGCTTAGTCCTGGCTCCCTGGGGGATAAAAGTTTTAAATACGCCTCAGGATACAGTTGAGATGTCAGTATTATATCTAAGAATCTATTTTATAGGAATGATACCTAACCTTATGTACAACATGGGCGCGGGGATACTGCGCGCGGTAGGTGATTCCAAGAGACCTTTGATCGTACTTATCCTTGCAACATTTTGTAATATAGTACTTGATATAATCCTTGTTCTTGGCCTTAACCTAGGAGTTGCCGGAGTTGCAGTAGCTACTATAATATGCCAGACAATAAGCGGACTCTTTATACTGTATATCCTGACTCACCTTGATAAGTCTTATAAACTGTATATGTCAAAGATATCTTTTGACAGGAATATACTTATCAAAACTCTGCATATAGGCCTTCCTGCAGGATTTCAGTCTACAATGTACTCCTTGTCCAATCTTGTAATACAGTCTGCTATCAATTCTTTTGGCAAGAACGCTGTTTCGGCATGGGCAGCATATGGCAAGATCGATGTACTGTTATGGATGATCACAGGATCACTTGGCATATCCGTAACAACATTTGTAGGACAGAATTACGGAGCCGGCAAATACGACAGAGTAAGGCAGTCAGTCAGACAAGGCTTTATCATAACCGCTATATTCACTATCATGTTGTCAACTTTTATGTATATCTTCAGAATGCCTCTTTTATCATTGTTTACAACAGAAGAGGATGTACTTGCTTTTGGTGATGTTATGATGTGTGCCATGGTGCCGTATTATATACTGTATATAAGTGTAGAGATGTGCTCCGGGGCACTTAGAGGTATGGGCGAAGCTATTATCCCCACTATATTAACGCTAACCGGAGTGTGCCTATTGAGAGTAGCGTGGATCATGTATGCACTTCCACTTAGGAACCAGATAACAACAGTAGTTTACTCATATCCTATTACCTGGACTGTTACATCAGTCATGTTCCTTATATATTACTTTTTTACCTCTGGCAAAAAATTAAAACGTACCCCGTCATTATAACTTTAGCAGCACCCAAAAGTACCCTCCTAACCTGATGAAAAGGTAAGAAGGGTACTTTTTTAATTTGTGGAGGTAAGGGGCATTTGTTTTTTTATAACTTCTTATGACCACTTATTGATGAAGCTGTTTAAGAAGGGCTACGAATTCGGTTTTATATGGATCATCGCCTGCAGAGTTCTGCGCACGTGCTGTCGCGTTTTCAAGATTGGCATTTTCTTTATAAGCGCTTGATGAGATTATAAGGGAGCTTTCAACAACTGCTGCTGCAAATGTGAATGATGCAGAGTTATCACCTTCTGATGGTGTTATTACATAGTTAAGTTCTACAGACTTTTCATTATCAGAGTTCTTGCCTTCCGGCTTCTTGTAACGGATAGATAGAGCCAGGATCTCATCAGAATCAGCTTCTGTAGTTGTCTGGACTCCGTTTTGGTATCTAAGATCTGAATCTGATCCTTCACCATCTGCATATACAAGTTCGTATACTACAGTTACATCCTGACCGGCACCAACTTCACCGCCGTCCTTAGTGTCATCTTTAAAATCCTGTGCTGCCATTGTTCTGTTCTCGTATCCTACAAGTCTGTAGGAGCTTATCTGATTAGGATTGAATTCTACCTGAAACTTTACATCCTTGGCTACAGTAACAGTTGATTCTGCAATCTTATCGCACAGAACTCTCTTGGCTTCACTTAGACAATCGATGTAGAAATAGTTACCATTACCTGCATCTGCAATAGCTTCCATATTGGCATCTGAGTAGTTGCCTGCGCCAAAACCAAGAACTGTAAGGAATACACCGGATTCTTTTTCTGAAGTGATAAGGTCTGTAAGCTCTGTTGCAGATGTAAGACCCAGATTCATATCACCATCGGATGCAATGATGACGCGGTTATTGCCGCCTTCTATAAAGTACTTGTTGGCAATCTCGTAAGCTGCTGTGATTCCTCCGGAGCCATTGGTGCCGCCGCCGTATTGTACGCAGCTATTGTAGGCTGCAGTTAAGGCCTCTTTGATCTGACCTTTGTCAGAGGAACCTTCGATGAGAGTTTCAGATGATCCTGAATATGTAACAACTGAGATAGTATAATTACCGGAGAGCGTTTCGAGGAATGCATTAAATGACTGTACTACAAGGCCTATCCTCTCTTCTTCAGGACTTGACATAGAACCTGAAGTATCTATAAGGAATACGAAGTTGGTTCCTGCGTTATCGACCTGAGTCTGATTGGCCTTTACGTTCATAACTAAAAGCCCGTTTTCTGTATTCCAGGGGCAGGTTCCTGTTTCGTAAGTTACGCTGAAAGCTTCCTGTACATCTGATGAGATATTCACAGCATTTGTATTTAGGTTATCATAATCGAAATAGTTGAGCATCTCTTCAACTCTGATGGATCCTTCAGGGATAGTATCAATTGTATATCCGCTATTTACAAGTCTTCTGAAATTGGTATATGATGCCGTGTCAACGTCTGCTCCAAATGTAGAGAGTGCATTATCGGATACGTTTGTGAAGCCGTTTTCGACTTGCTGGGTATATTCTTCTGTATTCATATCCGGTTCTTCATAGGCGTAGCTGTCGGTTTCACAGCCGGATGTATCAGTGCACTCGTTATCAACATAATAATCACCGGATATTTCAACACACTTATAGTCGCTGGCTGGATCTTCAATAATACAAGGACTCATTGTATTATAAGTTTGATCTGTCGCCTGATCATTAGTTGTCTCTACCTGGACGGAAGATGAGCATCCTGCAAGGATCGTGAGAGAAGTTGTCAGTGTTAGAGCTTTTACAAATGTTTTCTTCATAATATATCCTCCATTTATTTATTTGAGATGGGTGCATTTACAGGTTTATCTTTTGGGGAAGATGTACAAGCCTATACACCATATCTTTTGTTCGGTACATTTATATAGACGGAGGCATTTTTTTAAGGGTCACATATTAAGTCAAAAAATTTTTTGCTTTAATTATCATGTTTTTTGGCCGATATATTTAGTTAGTAGAGTACTGATTTAGAGAAAGGACATGGGCGTGCCGGGATTTGATGAAAAACTGAGACTGTCATCAAGACTAGTACAGGAGTTATACCATAAGTATAATTTTAATATGTATGATGATATACCCTATGGCTACGCCGTTTTGAAAGTCATCGAAACAGGTGATGATGATGGCGAGGCTTTCTTTATCTATGCCAATTCGGCCTTTTTGTCCATGACAGACAATGCGGATGCAGATGTCAAAGGCCGCTCTTACAGAGAGGTCATGGGATATCTTAGCAGCAACGTATATACTCATTTATGCAGCGCGGCTCATTGCAAAGAAAAAGCTGTATTTTTTGACAATGTCAGAAAAGATGGTCCATGGTTTGATATGATGGCTTTTGGAACTTTGCAGGATGGCTATTGTGCCATGACTTTGTTTGACACCTTTTCTCTTAATGGTAATTCTATAGAAAACGAAGATCTTGCAGAAGCTGACAGAGTTATAGTTAAGACTTCCAAGATGATCCATTCTAAAGATGATGACTTTGATATCAATATTCACAGAGCCTTGAGATTTATCGGAGACTGCCTTAAGTGTGAGAAGTCTTATATCATAGAATATTATCATGGACAGCCGATCATCAGGTACGAGTGGCAAAAAGATGAGAATATAATGGATGATGACTTTGCACCTGAACTTGTGATGGAGAGGATCGGATATGTTGAGCCGCTTATCTGTGAGGGGCAGATTCTTATCATTGAAGATATAGAGAAAATCCGTAATGAGAGCATGCCTTTATATGAACTTCTGCGCTCAAAGGGCACCAGATCCATGATACTGGCCCCCTATTATATAGACAGCAGCATAGCGGGCTATTTTATAATAGATAATTATAATGAAAAAAATATACGCGTCGTAAAATACCTCGTTGAGACAATTGCGATCACCTTTTTTGCTGAGATCCATTCAAGACGCCTTGTTGAAAAGCTGACCTTCATGGGAATCCATGACCAGCTTACCAATGTAAATAACAGGAATGCCTTTAACCTGAGAATACAAGAACTTGAAGGCATGGACTGCAGCGTAGGAATCGCATATGCTGATGTTAACGGCCTTAAGATGATTAATGATGAACTGGGGCACGATTCAGGAGATGCCAGGATCATCAAGATCGCTTCGATACTGTCCAGAGTATTCCTTAGAAGGGATGTGTTCAGAGTTGGAGGCGATGAGTTCGTAGTTATCGTACCTAATATAAGCAAAGAAGAGTTTGAGACCAAGATAGAATACCTTAAGAAAATATCAAAACAGCTGGAAAACGAGGAATCATCTTCAGCTGCAGATATCAGTATGTCCTACTCGCTTGGAAGCATATGGTCGGATACTTGTTTTGAACTTGATGCCCTGTTGAAGAAAGCTGATGAATACATGTACGAAGAAAAGAAGGAATATTATAAAAAGGTTGGCCATAGCAGATGATGACAGGTTTTTAGAATGTTTTTGTGATAGTATACAGGTTTTATAATACGGAAATTAATTTCAGATTGTGAAAAAACTCAAAGTGTGGTACAAAATGTATGGAAGCATTTACATTTTTACTACACTTTTTTGAATGGAAGGGATGTTTCAAATGGAAGATAAGAACCCTATACAGGTTGCTGACAGACTGTTTGGCGTTGTAGAGTTTCTGGCAGAAAGAGACTCCTCAGGACTTATGGAGATAGCATCAGCACTTGGACTTAATAAAAGCACAACACACAGAATACTGACATCTTTGCAGTACATGGGATATGTCAGACAGACAGAAGAAGGCAAATATGTTCTTACTATGAAAATAGTAGAGCTGTCAGGCAAAGTCATGAGCCGCGTTGATATCATAGGAGTTGTTCGTCCCCATCTTAAAAGCCTTATGGAACTTACAGGTGAGACTGTCCATTTTGTAAAAAGAGATGGTAATGAAGCAATATATATAGACAAAGTTGAATCACGTACTAATACCATACAGATGGTATCACATATAGGAAGCCGTATACCTTTGTTCTGCTCTGGCGTTGGCAAAGCTATGGCAGCTACTTTTTCGCCTGATGAAGTCAGACGTATGTGGAAAGACAGCAATATAGTAAAGCTCACTCCAAATACCATTACCGACTATCTTGACTTTGAAGAGACACTGGCAAGGGTTAGGGAAGAAGGCTATGCCATAGATGATGAGGAGAATCAGCTGGGCGTAAGGTGCGTTGCAGCAGATCTGTCTGCTCCCGGCAAACCTGCAGAATATGCTCTTAGTATATCTGCTCCTGTATCAAGAATGGATGATGGAAGACTTTTAAAGCTTGCAGATTATATGCTCAAGACCAGAAATGAGATCCTTGATGCTATAAGACCGATTTTGTGATTTTTGCATGAAAGTGTTTACAAAAATCGGTGCAAAATAACTTTATATAACTTATTGACATAAGTTTGTGAGAGATTATAATAAAACTGTCAAAACCATTATATGAAAACGAGTTTCACAATATGAAACTTTTAACTGACAATAATAGTTTTTTTAATAAGGAGAATAATTATGAACGCAGTACTTGAAAAGTTCCAGAAAATCGGAATCATCCCTGTAGTAGTCCTTGATGATGCTAAGGACGCAGAGGCACTTGGAAAGGCTCTTATGGAAGGTGGTCTTCCGGCTGCAGAAGTTACATTCCGTACAGAGGCAGCAGAGGAATCTATCCGTATCATGGCTGAGAAGTTCCCTGATATGCTTGTTGGTGCAGGAACAGTCCTTACAACAGAGCAGGTTGACCGTGCTGTAGCAGCCGGCGCTAAGTTTATCGTAAGCCCTGGACTTAATCCTAAGGTTGTTAAGTACTGTATTGAAAAGAATATCCCTGTTACTCCTGGAACTCAGACACCTACTGAGATGGAGCAGGCTATCGAGCTTGGTCTCGATATTGTTAAGTTCTTCCCAGCAGAGCCTGCCGGTGGTCTTAAGATGATCAAGGCAGTCTCTGCACCCTATACAATGCTCAAATTCATGCCTACAGGCGGAATCAATGCAGAGAACGTAAAAGAGTATCTTGCATATGACAAGATCCTTGCATGCGGCGGAAGCTGGATGGTCAAGAAAGATATGATCAAAAACGGTGAGTTCGATAAGATAAAAGAGATGGTTGCCGAGGCAGCTGCTATCGTTAAAGAGATCCGCGGATAAGGTATATTGAACTTATAGTAAGTTCAATATCAGGTTGCAGCCTGCGAATATCCAAAAGTTAAAACTATACATTAGGAGAAAATACAATGAAAGTAAATATGAATTTAAGACCTGCAGAAGAATGCAAGTTTGATGCAGTATCACTTGGTGAGATCATGCTTCGTCTTGATCCGGGCGAAGGACGTATCCGTACAGCTCGTTCTTTCCGTGCATGGGAAGGCGGCGGAGAATACAACGTAATCAGAGGCCTTCACAAGTGCTTTGGTATGAATACAGCAGTTATCACATCTTTTGCTGATAACGAAGTTGGTAAGCTCATGAAGGATTTCATCGAGCAGGGCGGTGTTGATACATCCCTTATCAACTGGAAGAAGACAGACGGAATCGGACGCCTTTGCAGAAACGGTATCAACTTCACAGAAAGAGGATTCGGTATCCGTGGAGCAGTTGGATGTTCTGACCGTGCTAACACAGCTATCTCACAGGCTAAGCCTGAAGATTTCGATTTCGACTATATCTTCGGAACACTTGGAGTTAGATGGCTTCATACAGGCGGTATCTATGCAGCTCTTTCTGAGCAGTCTTGTGAGACAGTTATCGCTGCTATCAAGACAGCTAAGAAGTACGGCACAATCGTATCTTACGACCTCAACTATCGTCCTTCTATGTGGAGCGCTATCGGTGGTCTTGAGAAGGCTCAGGAAGTTAACAAAGAGATCGCTAAGTATGTTGACGTTATGATCGGTAACGAAGAAGACTTCACAGCTTGCCTTGGCTTCAAGATCGAAGGCAATGACGAGAATCTCAAGAGCCTCAACATCGATGGCTACAAGAAGATGATTAATGAAGCAGCTAAGACATATCCTAACTTCAAGGTTGTAGCTACAACTCTTCGTACAGTTAAGACAGCTACTGTCAACGACTGGAAGGCTATGTGCTGGGCAGATGGAGAGATCTTCATGTCCAAAGAATATCCTGGTCTTGAGATCATGGACCGTGTAGGCGGTGGTGATTCATTCGCATCAGGTCTTGTATATGGACTTATGACTACAGAGGATCCTGAAGCAGCTGTTAACTACGGTGCTGCACACGGCGCTCTTGCAATGACAACACCTGGTGATACATCTATGGCATCCAAGGATGAAGTAGAAGCAATCATGGGCGGCGCAGGTGCTCGTGTAAAGAGATAATAGGACATAGAAACACATCCATGTGTTTCTGGACATGTCCGAATTACATCCTGTAATTCTTGGACATAGAAACACATCCATGCATTCCTGGACATGTCCGAATTACATCCTGTAATAAGGACATAGGAATGCATCCATGCATTCCTGGGCATGTCCTAACAACTTTTGCTAGTTTCAAAATTTCAAATACATACTTCAAAGACATGGCCGAGGATTTCCTCGGCTGTTTCTTTTTGGATAAAAGACCGATATATAACTATAGTGGGAAGTCTGTAACATACTATTTGAAAATGTAAGAGTTTTTTAATAATTGCGTCGTTGACTGGTACTGGTTTCGTTGTTACGATTGAATATGCAGGAGGAATTTGACATGAAATTTGATAAAGAATGGCTGAAGCAGAACTGGGTAGCATATTCCGTCGCTTTGTGCACAGGCATTTTATTTTTGTGATTATTTCTAATATAGGAAACATCTGGTCCGGTATTAAAGTCTTATATAGTTTTATCTCACCTATAATAGGTGGAGCTATCATTGCATATCTTCTCAATCCACTAATGGTTTTTTATGAAAAGACTCTTTTTAAAAAGATCAAAAATCATGTAATACAAAGAGGTTTATCTGTATTTCTGACTTTTGTGACCTTCGTACTTGCTATTGTTATACTTCTGATAGCCCTTATACCACAGATATTAGACAGTATTTCTACTATCATAGACAATCTTGATGTTTATGTTGCAACTTTACAGGATCTTCTTTCAAGAGTAGGGACATCTGCACAGGAACTTAAGATAGATATTCACTCTCTTACAGATATGGGCACTAACATGCTGAGCTCGTTTACAGAGAATCTCCCTGACAATATTAATAGTATAGTAAGTACTTCTGTTAATATAGGTACATCTATCATCACTTCAGTGATAGCTTTCATATTGGCGATATACTTCCTTAGTGATAAGGAACATATGGTTGGAGGCATGACAAGGCTCCTTAGCCTTATATTGACCGATAAACAGTATAAAGAGTGGTCAGATTTCTGGAGACGTTGTAATTCAATCCTTATAAGATATATAGGCGGAGATATTCTGGATGCTATACTGGTTGGCGTTGCAAATCTGATATTTATGAATTGTACTTCAATGTCATATGCAGTACTGATATCACTTGTTGTTGGAGTTACTAATCTTGCTCCGACATTTGGACCTATAGTAGGCGCAGTTATAGGCGCATTTATACTGGTACTTGTAAATCCCTGGCATGCACTCTGGTTCCTGATCTTTACAGTGATATTACAGACATTGGATGGGTATGTGATCAAACCCAAGCTTTTTGGCAATACACTTGGAATATCATCTGTATGGATACTTATAGCGATCATAGTTTTTGGAAGAGTATTTGGAATAATTGGCGTACTTTTGGCAATTCCATTTGCAGCGATCATAGATTTCAGTTATAGAGAGCTGTTTATAGTTTGGCTTGAGAAACGTAAGGGCAAGGTGTAAAATGGTTTCTATGTGCGGTTAAGGAGATGATTATCATGAGACACTATATTTATTCCTTACAGTCAGAAAAAGATTTAGAGAAGATCACTGACGATATTTATGAGCAGGATATGCTTGAATCAGCGACTTCGGTTGTTCTTGAACTTTTTTCAGCGGGTAAACACAAGGACATACTTCAAAGATTATCTGATTTTCTGATTGAAAAATATCCGGAGCTCCCAGTGGAGGCTGTTTTTGTTACAACAAGTCCGGTGAGAGAGGATGATGATGTAGATAAGACGACTCTTGTGATGATGATCCTTGAAAACTCAGAAGTGACTGATATTGGAAGCAAAAAATTCAGATCAGTATCTGAGGCCAAGCAGGATCCGCTTAGCGGAGTTTATACAAGAACCGAGATAGAACGAGTATTTGTAAAACTTGTAGAAGAGGCTGGGGTACTTAATTCTGCACTGGTCCTTCTTGATATAGACAAACTGGATCAGATCAATGTCAGCCTTGGTCATGATGCAGGAGATTATGTTATAAGAAAGACTGCTGATATCATCAAGCAGATACTTCGTGACAGCGACGTTATAGGAAGATGGGAGAGTGAGAAGTTCATGATCCTTCTTCGTGATGTGGATGCAGAGTCTACGACCAGTGTAGCTGAGAGAATCCGTGAGAAGATCGAAACTGAAGATTTTGCTGATGTTAAGGACGTGACAGCATCATTTGGTGCAACGCTTATTACTTCGGGACTGTCTTGCGAAGAAATTTTTGAAAAGGCGGACAGAGCACTTGCTATGGCCAAAGAAAATGGCCGTAACCGTTTTGAGATGCTCTGATTTGTTATAAAATATAGCTTTTATCTTTAGAAGTGAGGTGCTATTTTGGTTAGAAAAAAACTTATAAAAATCGCCGCAGCTGTTGTAAGTGCGGCAATACTGGCTGCTGCTACGCCTATGTCTTCATTTGGAGTATTGACAGGAACTCAGGTAGAGGCTGCAGCATTTGACTATCATATGGTATTTGATGCAACTTTCTATGCTCAGGCTTATCCGGACGTTGTAGCTGCAATAGGAACAGATGCTGAAAGCTTGTATCAGCACTATGTTAACAGCGGTATGCTTGAAGGAAGACAGCCGTCAGCTTTATTCAATGCACAGATCTATATGTCCAATTATGAGGATCTTCAGGCTGTATATGGTAATAATATTGCTGCATATGTACAGCACTATATCCTTGTGGGTAGTGCTGAAGGAAGAGTCGCTGATCATCTCCTTCCCGGCAAGAGTCTTGTGAGCTTTGACGCTCTTACGGCTACCGGAGTCACTCCTGCTAGTACATCTGTAGATCTTTCTACGTGGAATCTTGTCCTTGTAAATCATGAACATCCTATAAGCACAGCATATGCTCCTGAAGTAACCCTTTGTGCCAATGGCGAGTATATGCACAAAGATGTAACTCCTATAGTCAAGCAGATGATAGCTGATGCTAAAGCCCAGGGCATAAATCTATATCTTGTATCAGGTTACAGAAGTTCATCCAGACAGACTTATCTTTATAATAGAAAGGTCAATTATTATAAGCGACTTGGATACAGTCAGGCAGATAGTGAGTATCTTGCTGCAACAGTAGTTAATCCTCCGGGACAGAGTGAGCACCAGACAGGCCTTTGTATGGACATAACCGATGCAGGCTACACATCTCTTACAGAAGATCAGGAGAATACTGCAGGTTATAAGTGGGTTCTTGAACACTGCGCTGAGTACGGCTTTATATTAAGATATCCTAAGGGAAGAGAAGATGTCACAGGTATCATCTATGAGCCTTGGCATTTCAGATATGTTGGAGTTGATGCTGCCACGGAGATCATGTCTCGTGGTATAACACTTGAAGAGTATATTGCAGAGAACTCTTTATAAACTGTTTTAAAAACTAAATATGACTATATTTTAGGTAGAAAAATATACAATAAATGAAAATCCGTAATAAAAAATATTTTTTGTTGCGGATTTTCTTTTGTTAGACCAAATCTATGATATACTAAAAAAAAGTACTTGGATGGGGGAGAGCCTTATGTCATCTAGAGTGTTTGTCCGCAGGGGGCGGAACAATCTAAGAGATGAAAGAAGAGGGAGCTGGCAAGGACCTGTTTCCGTAACCCAGAGTATTAAGGGTGACGAATATGACAAGGTCACAAAGAGCGCCACGCTGTCTGATGCTATAACCCGCCCATTCAGATTTTCAACTGATTCCCTTCACAAAACAGATAATGCTATTAATATATCATTAGTATATTCCGGGGATGCCGATAAAAAGGCTTTGGCTGAAAAAGAAACTAAAATCGCCAAAGATGCAGTTGATAATAAGCATAGCAGTGACAACTACGGCGATGAGAACTCTCAAGCTAAGATAGGTAATAAGATATCTGTTTCCAAAAGCTTAGATACCAGCCAATATACAGATGGCACCGCTTCTGCTAAAGGACCGGATACTAAAGGCCCGGATACTAAAGAACTAGAAACTAAAGAAGCAGAAGTTAAAGAATCAGATACCAGGCAATCAGAAAAACAAAAATCAGATGCCAAAGAGTCTGTCGTCAAAGAAATAAATACTAAAGAATCAAATACTAAAGAATCAAGTATTAAAGAAGTCAAAAATAAAGAAACAAATACTAAAGATTTAAGTATTAATGATATTAGTATAAAAGAGTCACAAGCTGTAAATTCAGATGATATAGGATTAAAAGATAAGGAAGCTGATCTTAAGAAGCCATGCGTTAATGAAGCCTATGATACTAAAAATGGTGACGAAGAAGATGAGCCGCCCGGAAGGATAAGCGCTAAGAATTTTAGTGATATTGACCTGGATGAGATCAAAGTTGAGAATGCATCCGGGCAGTGGGTAGAATATCGCAGCCTTAGAGAAAGGCTATCTTCCTTTGATTTTAGAGACAGTTCCTTTCTTATAAAAGCATTTGTTGCAGTATTTCTTGTAGTTACAATAGTTTTCTTTTCATTTCAATGTGTAATACTAAAAAGCGAATATGACAGAATAAACGACAGATTATTAGCTCTTCAGGATGAATTTAACGATTATAAGGACAGTCTTATAGCTATTCAGGATATTGCTGATAAAGAAATGCCGCTTTCTGACAATCAGGAAGCAGTATCAGTTGTTTCCAAAAATGCGCCGGGCAACGGCGTAAGATATGTTTATCTTACGTTCGACGATGGCCCGAGCCCGTATACAGACGAGATTTTGGATGTTCTGGCTTCATATGATGTCAAAGCCACGTTCTTTGTGTGTGGGAAGTCAGGATATGATGATATGTATAAACGCATAGTGGATGAGGGACATACGATCGGTATGCATTCCTACAGCCATGATTACGAAGTATTATATGAGTCATTAGACAGTTTTCAGACAGATCTTCACAAGATTCAGAATTATATATTTGATGTTACAGGAGTATGGACTACCTATTACAGGTTCCCCGGTGGCAGTTCCAATACAGCAAGTCAGGTACCAATGTCCGAGCTGATCGGATATCTTGATCGGAATAATATTACTTATTTTGACTGGAATGTTTATGGTGGTGACAATATAGCTTCAGATATCATAGTTTCCAATGTTACTTCCAATATTTCAGGTCATGAGAATTGCATGATCCTCCTTCATGATGCAGGTGATAAGGAGGAAACAGTTGAGGCTCTTCCTAAGATAATCGAGTATGTTGAGAGCCTTCCCAATACGGTGATTGTACCGGTAACGGAGAGTACTGTACCGGTTCAACATAGCAAGAATCAATGAGAACGGAGGATAAAGATATGGGATTTTTCTCAGAGCTGAAAAAGGATCTGTCTAATGCAGTAGACGAAATAGATCCTGAAGAAAAAGCGGCTGCAGAGAAGAATGCCGGGCAGGATAACGCAGGGGTCGAGGAAGTGGATCTTGACAGCATGCTAAGTCACCTGGATAAGATTCAGGTCGAAGACATTCCTGAGCCGGAGGAAAGTGTTGCAGCTAAGGACAAGGAACCATTAAAAGAGCCTGAAGAAATGCCGGCAATGGAAAGTTTGAAAGAGCCGGAAGCAGCATCGAAAACAGAAGAAGCTTTAGAACCTGATTATGATGCTATAACATTTCCTTCAGATCCGGTAAGTTCATTTGGAAGTGTGGATGAGTCAAAAGAAGAACCGGAAGAAACTGTATCAGAGCCGGAAAAAGATAATCTGGTACAAGAAAGCTATGAAGAGCCAGAGCCTGTTAAAGAACCGGAAAATGACGATTTTGTTATACCAAGCGTTTTCCCCGCAGGACCTTCATTTGAACCAAAAGAAGATGCTCCGTATGAGGATCACGCAGAGCCAGTAGTAGAAATATCTGAACTTGATAACGTAGGCCAGGATGCGGATGACTATTCCGCTTCTGATAATATTAACGAAGACGGGGGATATATCATGATGGACACAGAACGCGTAGCAACAGACGAAACAGCATCGATCACCGAGGGTATGATTGTAAACGGTGATATCCAGACAACAGGATCACTTGATCTTATCGGCAAAGTCATCGGTAATGTAACTGCATATGGCAAACTTAATGTAACAGGTGAGATAGAAGGAAATTCTAATGCTGCAGAAATCTATGCAGAAGCAGCAAGAATCAATGGTGATATCCATTCTAACGGCAGCGTTAAGATCGGTCAGAGCTCTGTTATCATCGGTAACCTTTATGCTACAAGTGCTGTAATAGCAGGCGCTGTAAAAGGTGATATTGATGTACACGGACCTGTAGTTCTTGATACAACTGCTATTGTAATGGGTAATATCAAGTCCCAGTCAGTACAGATCAACAATGGTGCGGTTATTGAAGGTATGTGCTCACAGACATATGCAGAAGTTAATCCATCTGCTTTCTTTGAGGGCTTGAAGAATAAGAACTGATGATGGTATCATAAGACATTGAGGAATGTCTTTTGCGGACCAGAATTATTTAATGCCGGGGAGACTATTCCCGGCATTATTTATTGAAAGAGGATAAAAGCAATGAGAATTCTACTCAAACTTAGCGGTGAAGCGCTAGCCGGTGATAAGAAGACCGGATTTGATGAACCTACTGTAAGAAAGGTTGCGAAGCAGGTACAGGAGATTACACAGTCAGGAACACAGGTTGGAATTGTTATCGGAGGCGGTAACTTCTGGAGAGGAAGAACCAGTGAGAGTATTGATCGTGTTAAAGCTGACCAGATCGGTATGCTTGCTACTATTATGAACTGTATCTATGTTTCTGAGATATTCAGAAGTGAAGGAATGAATACTGCAATTCTTACACCATTTGAATGCGGATCATTCACAAAGCTTTTTTCCAAGGATCGTGCACAGAAGTATTTTTCCAAGAATATGGTAGTCTTCTTTGCAGGCGGAACAGGACATCCTTATTTCTCAACAGATACAGGCGTAGTTCTTCGTGCTATTGAGGTTGAGGCAGATATGATCCTTCTGGCTAAGGCAATTGACGGAGTTTATGATTCTGATCCGGCTGTTAATCCTAATGCCAAGAGATATGACAAGATCACTATTGATGATGTTGTAGCACAGAACCTTCAGGTTGTAGATATGACAGCATCTATTCTTGCAAGGGACAATCATATGCCAATGCGTGTTTTTGCACTTCAGGAAGAAGGAAGCATTGTTAAGGCAGTAAGTGGCAATTTTAATGGAACAACAGTTGAAGCGTGAAGGAGGAGAGGCAATGAACGAAAAGATTAAAGTTTATAATGATAAGATGAATAAAGCGTATGATTTTCTTGTAGAAGATCTTGCTACTGTAAGAGCAGGACGTGCTAATCCACACGTACTTGATAAGCTCCGTGTAGATTATTATGGAACACCTACACCTATCCAGCAGGTTGGTAACGTATCTGTTCCTGAAGCAAGGATCATCCAGATCGCTCCTTGGGAGAAGAATATGCTCAAAGAGATTGAGAAGGCTATCCTTACATCAGATATCGGAATCAATCCTACTAATGATGGAAGCGTAATCCGCCTTGTATTCCCTGAACTTACAGAGGAGAGACGTAAACAGCTTTCCAAGGACATCAAGAAAAAAGGTGAAGATGCCAAGGTTGCTGTAAGAAATGTTCGTCGTGATGGCAATGAAGCATTCAAGAAGCTTAAGGGAACAGAAATCTCAGAAGATGAGATCAGCGATCTTACAGATGAGCTTCAGAAACTTACAGATGAATTTGTAAAGAAGATCGATTCTACAATCGAAGCTAAGACTAAGGAAATAATGACAGTATGAGCGAAGAAAGAAAGATTCCCAGACACGTTGCCTTTATCCTTGATGGTAACGGACGCTGGGCTAAAGCCAAAGGAATGCCCAGAAACTATGGACATGTTCAGGGTGCAAAGGCTGTTGAACAGATGCTGTTTGATGCAGGCGAGCTTGGAATCGAGTATGTAACAGTTTATGCTTTTTCGACAGAGAACTGGAACAGACCTGAAACAGAGGTTTCTGCTCTTATGGCTCTTTTCAAAAAATATCTTAAGTCTGAGATCAAGACTTGTATGAAGAATAATGTAAGAAGCTGCGTTATCGGCGAGAGAAGTCGTCTTCCTAAAGATGTACTTAAAGTTGTGGAAGAGCTTGAAGAAACAACTAAAAATAACACAGGACTTACTTTCACGATCGCTATCAACTATGGAAGCCGTGATGAGATCACACGTGCTGCTAAAAAGATAGCTGGGAAAGTCGAAAGTGGAGAGATAAAGGCTGAAGATATCACTGAAAAGATGATAAATGATAACCTTGATACAGGTTTCATGCCTGATCCCGATCTTCTTATCAGGACATGTGGCGAGCAGAGATTGTCCAATTATCTTCTCTGGCAGCTTGCATATACAGAGTTTTATTTTACAGATATATGCTGGCCTGATTTTAACAAAGAAGAACTTGAGAAAGCCATCGATGCTTACAACCACAGAACCAGAAGATTTGGCGGGCTTAAGAAAGGTGAAGAATAAAGGAGACATTTAGAGTGAAGACCAGAGTTATAAGCAGCATAGTAATAGGCATTATACTGGCTATTACACTGGTACTGGGCGGCTATGTCCTTGGTGGAGCATCTTTGATCGTAGCGCAGATCGCTTATTATGAGATTGCGAGGGTACTTGGAGTCTTTGATGAAGATGGTAAGACAGGACTTTTATATAAAGTCGGATTTGTTGGCGTATTATTGCATTATATCCTGGTGATATATATACATGATACTAAGACATATCTGCTCTCTGTATTATTTGTATTCTTTGCAGTCATGGTTACCTATGTACTTACTTTCCCAAGATACAAGGTACATCAGGTAATTGGCGCTGTTTTTGCCTTTTTGTATGCGCCTTTAATGTTATCTTTCATATATCTGTTAAGGATACGTGAAAACGGTGAATTCCTTGTATGGATGCCTTTTGTGGCCTGGGTATGCGATTCTTTTGCATATCTTACGGGACGAGCTTTTGGCAAACACAAGATGACACCGGTGCTTTCACCACACAAGACTATTGAAGGCGGAATCGGAGGAGTATTCTTCTCGATCGTTGCAGGAGTTATATTTGGCTTTGTCATGATGAAAGTCAAAGGAGTAGATGCAGGTATCATCCCGCAGTTTATGGTGATAACTCTTGTAGCCGGTTTTATCTCACAGCTTGGCGACCTCGCAGCATCAGCTATCAAAAGGGACAGAGATATCAAGGATTATGGCAGGCTTATTCCCGGCCATGGTGGTATCATGGACAGATTTGACAGTGTTATATTTGTGACCCCATTTATTTATGGACTGGTCGTCTTTATTATGAAGTGATAAAATACATGTTACAGTTCACAAAGTTTACACATGTGGACTGTAACGTTTTTATTGTAAGCTGTTTTGCAGTAGGTACAAACAGTATTCATCTAATGAAATATAGAAAATGAGGAAATTGTGAATTATGGGCAGAAAAATTGTTCTTTTGGGATCAACCGGTTCTATAGGAACCCAGACACTTGATGTTGTCAGATCCAATCCTGATGAGCTTAAGGTTATAGCTCTTGCTGCAAGTCGTAATGTTGATCTTATGGAAAAGCAGGCCAGGGAGTTCAAACCCTCAAAGATCGCTATGTTCGATCAGGGTGCTGCCAAAGAGCTTGAAAGCAGAATATCTGATCTTGGAATAACAGTTCTTTCAGGAATGGAAGGACTTTTAGAGCTTGTCCGTGATGAAAATGCCGATACTGTTCTTACGGCTGTAGTAGGAATGATCGGAATCAGACCTACTATAGAAGCTATAAATGCAGGCAAGGATATAGCACTTGCCAATAAAGAGACATTGGTTTGTGCAGGTCATATCATAATGCCACTTGCTAAGAAGATGGGCGTTAAGATTCTTCCGGTAGATTCTGAGCACAGTGCTATATTCCAGTCTCTTAACGGAGAACCTGTAGATAAAATAGAAAAGATCCTTCTTACAGCATCAGGCGGTCCTTTCCGCAAGAAGAGCAAAGAAGAACTGGAGACTGTAACAGTTGATGATGCTCTAAAGCACCCCAACTGGGATATGGGCGCCAAAGTTACTATAGACTCAGCATCTTTAGTTAATAAGGGACTTGAAGTAATGGAAGCCAGATGGCTTTTTGATGTGCCGGTTGATAAGATCCAGGTTGTGATCCAGCCGCAGTCTATACTTCACTCTGCTGTACAGTTTGTAGACGGCGCTGTTATAGGACAGATGGGAGTTCCTGATATGAAACTGCCTATACAGTATGCTCTTTTCTATCCTGATAGAAGACCTATGTCAGAAGATAGACTTGATCTTTTTGAACTTGCTGATATGACATTTGAAAAGCCCAGAACAGATGTATTCAAGGGTCTTCCACTTGCTATTAGAGCAGCAAAGGAAGGTGGAAGCATGCCTACAGTATTTAATGCTGCCAACGAGCTTGCAGTTAAGAAGTTCTTAAAGCGTGAGATTCATTTCCTTGACATATATGATATGATTACCGATGCGATGGATAATCATCACAAGATCGAGAATCCTACTGTAGAGCAGATTCTTGAAACAGAGAGCTGGACATACAGTTTTCTTGGAGATCGTTACTGATAACTATTCAAATGACTGATTCTGTAATTGCCGGTGAGATAGGAGAGACGTATTGCTTCAGAACATCATAGTATTATTAATATTCATAGTTATATTCTGTGTACTGGTCGTATCTCATGAGGGAGGCCATTTTCTTATAGCCAAGGCTAATGGGATACGTGTGACTGAGTTCACTATAGGAATGGGGCCTGTTCTGTATCAGAAGAAAAAAGGCGATACAATGTATTCTATAAGACTTCTTCCTGTTGGAGGTGCCTGTATCTTTGATGGTATGGACGGACTCGAGGTGACAAAGCCCAGTGAAGATAGTGGATACGACGAAGAGGAAGAAAAGGCTCAGGAAAGTCGTGATGAAAGCCTTACTGGACAGATTTCATTCAGAAGGGCTAATGTATGGTCAAGAATAGCAACTGTAGTGGCAGGACCCTTAGCCAATTTTATACTCGGGTTTATTCTGGCACTTATAATAGTATCCAATACTTATTGGAGCTTTCCTACAGTAAGCGGCTTTTCTGTTGACAATTCGCCGGCTCAGGAAGCAGGACTTAGAGAAGGCGACGTCATTACAAGCGTCAATGGAAGTGCTGTCCATATGAGTGCGGAAGTTACACTTAATATGTACCTTACAGACGGTGAGGATGTTGATATCACTTATGAACGCGATGGCAAGAGTTATTCGACTACCATAACCCCTATTCTTTATGAAGATGAAGAGACCGGGGCAAGCAGATATGTGATAGGAATATATATTGGCGAGTATGACACGGTTTCAGGCGTGAAGACTTTGAAGTATGCAGGTTATATGTTCAATTATTATCTGACATCCACCTGGAAGAGCCTTGGCCTTTTAGTAAAAGGCAGAACCGATAAGGTAGAACTGTCAGGACCTGTAGGCATGGCTGAGATGGTAGATGAGAGCTATGAAACAGCAATGCAGACCGGGGGAATACTTGATGTTATACTTAATATGGTCAATCTTGCAATGCTTTTGTCTATTAATTTAGGACTTATGAATTTGCTTCCTATTCCGGCACTTGATGGTGGAAGACTTGTTTTTCTATTGATTGAGGTGATACGAGGCAAACCGGTTCCTGAAAAGTATGAGGGAATGATCGAACTTGTGGGAGTTGCGGCACTTATAGGCCTTATGGTCGTGGTGCTGTTCCATGATGTTAGTAAGTTATTCTAAGGGAGATTATGACCATGAATGGTCATAACTCCGGATCTAAAAAAACAGATCTAAGGGAGATTATGATCATAGATGATCATAACTCCGGACCCATAAAACGGGGTCAAAGGAGATTTATTATGGCATATAGAGATAATACAAAGGTTATTAAAATTGGTAATAAGGTCATCGGCGGTGGTAATCCTATCATGATCCAGTCTATGACCAATACACGTACTGAGGATGTTGATGCGACTGTTGCACAGATCCTTAAGCTTGAAGAGGCGGGTTGCGATATTGTAAGGAGTACCTGTCCTACACTTGAAGCTGCCAAGGCTATAGGTGAGATCAAAAAGCGTATTCATATTCCGCTTGTTGCAGATATTCATTTTGATTACAAGATGGCTATTGCTGCTATTGAGAACGGAGCTGACAAGATCCGTATCAATCCCGGCAATATTGGCGGCAAGGACAAGATTGAAGAAGTTGTCCGCGCTGCAAGAGAACGTCAGGTTCCTATCAGAGTAGGTGTTAACTCCGGATCCTTGGAAAAAGATCTTGTTGAGAAATACCACGGTGTTACACCTCAGGGCCTTGTAGAAAGTGCTCTTGATAAGACACATATCATTGAAGATTGCGGTTATGACAATATGGTCATAAGCATCAAGTCTTCAAATGTAATGCTTGCTGTCAAAGCTCATGAACTTCTCGTAGAGAAGACCCAGTATCCGCTTCATGTAGGTATAACAGAAGCAGGAACTGTATATTCAGGAAGTGTCAAATCTTCCGTAGGTCTTGGTATTATTCTTAACGAAGGAATAGGAGATACTATCCGCGTATCTTTGTCAGGAGATCCTGTTGAAGAGATCAAGGCTGCCAAACTGATACTCAGAGCTCTTAATTTAAGAGGCGGCGGAATAGATGTTGTATCATGTCCTACATGCGGACGTACCAAGATAGACCTTATAGGACTTGCTAATAAGGTTGAGGAACTTGCTTCCCATTATCCTCTCAACATCAAAGTTGCAGTTATGGGATGCGCAGTAAACGGCCCAGGAGAAGCCAAAGAGGCTGATATAGGCGTTGCCGGCGGAGTAGGCGAAGGACTTCTTATCAAGAAAGGCAAAGTTATTCGCAAGATGCCCGAGGATCAGCTTCTGTCAGCGCTCAAGGAAGAGCTTGATCACTGGGGCGAATGATCTTTTTATATATAGAAATTTAGGAAACAACGGGGGAAAGATATAAATGGCCAAAGCTTTTTTTGAAGTATTTCCACAGCTTAAATTAAGTGGACATACTAAAGAACTTATGGAAGAAACTACAGTTGAGAAAGTTTCTGCCACAAGGAAGCAGGATTTTATCCGCATTTATATTTCCTCTGAACGTCTTATAGATAAACAGGAAATCGTAAAAGTAGAAAAAGAGATAAGGTCTCAGCTTTTTCCAAATGTATCTATAGTTATAAAGATATATGAGCGATTTCATCTCTCTGCACAGTATACTCCGCAGAACCTTATGGATATCTACGGAGAAAGTATTCTGCAGGAATTCAGAACTTATAATCCAATAGAATATACACTTATGAAGGGTGCCGAATTCAGGTATCCTTCTTTGGATGCAATGGAGATTGTCCTCGAAGATACGGTCACATCTACACAGGAGGCACCTGAGATAGAACGTATCATGGACAAGATCATCAACGAAAGATGCGGCCTTAATATAAGGATTAAAACTGTTTTTGAGGCCAAAAAGGACAAGAAAAAGTCAGGAGCTCCTGATTACAGTGCAGAATCCGAAAGAATGTCTGCCAAGCTTGAAGCTGCTCTTGAAGCTAAAAAGGCTAAAGAGCAGGAAAAAGGCAAAAAGGATGCATCAGGTTCTAAATCTGCCTCAAAGAGCGTCGCTGCGCCTAAACAGGCGGTTGATGGTGCTAATACAAAGCCTTCTGATGCTAATATTGAGGTTCAGAAAGCCGCAGAGGCAGCTGCAGCTGCTATGGCCAGTGATGAAGCTAAAGGTAAAGGCGGAACAACAAGCCCCGGCGAAGGCGGTGTCAATCAGAACCGCGCGCCTTCAGGTTTTGGCGGCAAGAAGTTTGGAACCTGGAAAAAAGGCAGCTTTGGAAGTGGCATGAAGAAGTCTGACGATCCCAATGTTATATACGGCCGGGATTTCGATGACGATCCGATGCGTATTGTCGAAGTAGATGGAGAGATCGGTGAAGTTACTATACATGGTAAAGTCATCCGTTACGAAGAAAAGCCTCTTCGAAATGGTGAAAAGACTATTGTTATGTTTGATCTTACTGACTTTACTGATTCTATTACAATTAAACTATTCGTAAAGAATGAAGATCTTAAAGATCTTAACAAAGACCTTAAGGTTGGTGCCTTTATCAAGGTTAAAGGTATCACTATGATCGATAAGTTCGACCATGAACTTACCATAGGATCAGTTGGCGGTATCAGAAAGACGACTGACTTTACAGTTAAGCGTAAGGATAATGCGCAGGTTAAGAGAGTAGAGCTCCATTGCCATACCAAGATGAGTGATATGGACGGAGTATCTGAAGTTAGCGATATAGTCAAGCAGGCATACAAATGGGGAATGCCCGGAATCGCTATCACAGATCATGGTGTTGTTCAGGGACTTACAGTAGCCAATCATGTATGGGAAGACCTCTACGGCGCAGCTTGTAAAGAAGCCAAGGCAGCAGAACTTCCTGCTCCTGACAGACAGAACTTTTTCAAACTCATACTCGGCGTAGAAGGTTATCTTGTTGATGACCTTGTTGAGATAGTCAGAAACGGTAAGGGGCAGCAGATCAAGGATACTACCTTTGTAGTATTTGATATAGAGACAACAGGTTTTTCACCTCTTAAGAACAAGATAATAGAGATTGGTGCCGTTAAGGTTAGAAATGGCGAGATCCTTGAAAGATTCTCAGAATTCATTAACCCTCAGGTTCCTATTCCTTATCGTATAGAAAAGCTCACATCCATAAGTGATGACATGGTAATGGGAGCTCCTACCCGTGATGTAATAATCCCTAAATTCGTTGATTTTTGTAAGGACTCAGTTCTTGTAGGACATAACGTTGGATTTGATATCAGTTTCATTAACCAGAACTGTAAAGAGCTTGGAATAGAAGTTGATTTTACAACAGTAGATACCATGTGGCTTTCACGTGTGTTTTTTCCTCTGCAGGCCAAGCATACACTTGATGCTACAGCCAAGACTCTTAATGTAGTACTTGATCACCACCATAGAGCGGTAGATGATGCGGAGTGTACTGCTTATATTTTCCTAAAGTTCCTTCCTATGTTGGAAAAAGAGGGTATAGCAGACCTTACCAAAATGCAGGAATTCGGTCAGTCTACACCTGAAATGATCAAACACCTTCGCCCGCACCATGTTATTATCCTTGCTAAGAACACACTGGGAAGGTGTAATCTGTATACCCTTATAAGTAAGTCTCACCTTGACTACTTCAGGCGTTTTCCGCTTATACCTAAGTCTGTACTTAGCCAGTACAGAGAAGGTCTTATTATAGGTTCTGCCTGCTGTGCAGGTGAACTCTACGGAGCTGTTGTAGAAGACAGACCTGAAACAGAGATTGCAAGAATAGTTAATTTTTATGACTACCTTGAGATACAGCCTGTTGGCAACAACCACTTCATGGTTGATTCAGAGAAGTATGACAGTATCGAAAGTGATGATGACATCAGAGAAGTTAACAAGAAGATCGTTAAGCTTGGAGAACAATTCCATAAGCCTGTAGTAGCTACCTGCGATGCTCACTTTTTAAATCCCGAGGATCAGATATACAGGACTATCATTCAGGCAGGACGAGGCTTTGATGATGAAGAGCCTGCAGATCTGTATGTCAGAACAACAGCCGAGATGCTCTCGGAATTTGATTACCTTGGAGGAGACAAGGCATTTGAAGTATGCGTGACCAACACCAGGAAGATCATGGAGATGTGCGATAGCATATCACCGGTTCGACCCGATAAGTGTCCTCCTGTTATCGAAGATTCTGATAAGACACTTGAGAAGATATGTTATGACAAGGCTCACGAGATATACGGAGAAGAGCTTCCGGAAGTAGTAGATGCAAGACTTAAAAGAGAGCTTAATTCAATTATCAAAAACGGCTACTCGGTTATGTATATTATCGCCCAGAAGCTCGTTTGGAAGTCCAACGAAGACGGATATCTGGTTGGTTCCCGTGGATCAGTTGGAAGTTCTTTTGTTGCGTTTACATCAGGTATTACTGAGGTTAATGCACTTGCTCCGCATTATGTATGCCCACGCTGTCATTACAGCGACTTTGATTCTGAAGAAGTCAAAGCTTTCGGCGGTAAGGCCGGAGTGGATATGCCTGATAAAAGATGCCCCAAGTGTGGACATATGCTTTATAAGGACGGATTCGACATTCCTTTCGAAACCTTCCTTGGATTTAAAGGAGATAAGGAGCCTGATATTGACCTTAACTTCTCAGGTGAATATCAGTCCAAGGCCCATAAATATACTGAAGTTATCTTTGGCTATGGTCAGACCTTCAGAGCAGGAACTATAGCTGCGCTTGCAGATAAGACTGCTTTTGGATATGTCAAAAAATATTATGATGAGATAGGCGTTCCTAAGCGAATGGCCGAAATTAACAGAATAGTTGCAGGTTGTACCGGTATAAGACGTGGTACAGGTCAGCATCCTGGCGGTATCGTAGTTCTTCCGGTGGGAGAGGATATCAATACCTTTACACCGGTTCAGCACCCGGCTAATGACCAGACAACAGCTACCATAACAACACATTATGATTACCACTCCATCGATCATAACCTGCTCAAGCTCGATATACTCGGACACGATGATCCGACCATGATCAGATTCCTTATGGACTGCACAGGCGTAGATCCCAAAGATGTACCTTTTGATGATCCACTTGTAATGGAACTCTTTGAAGATACAGGTTCTCTTGGCATAACTCCTGAGCAGATAGGCGGAACACCACTTGGATGTCTTGGAATCCCTGAATTTGGTACTGACTTTGCTATGAACATGGTTGTTGAGGCTAAGCCTACATCACTTAGTCACCTTATAAGAATCTCAGGTCTGTCACACGGAACCGACGTATGGCAAGGCAACGCTCAGGTTCTTATCAGTAACGGAACTGCAACGATTGATACAGCTATCTGTTGTCGAGACGATATCATGATCTACCTTATCCAGAAGGGTCTTGATCCATCTGATTCTTTCAAGATCATGGAGTCAGTCCGTAAGGGTAAAGTCGCTAAAGGCAAAGAGCCCAAGTGGGAGCAGTACAAAGCAGATATGAGGGCTCATGACGTTCCTGAATGGTATATTGGTTCATGTGAGCTTATCAAATACATGTTCCCTAAGGCGCATGCTGCCGCATACGTTATGATGGCCTGGCGAATTGCTTACTTTAAGGTATATTGCCCGCAGGCATTCTATGCAGCATGGTTCTCGATAAGAGCGAAAGCTTTTTCATACCTTGATATGTGTCAGGGAGAGAATCACCTTCATGGAAGAATGCAGGAACTCAAGAATAAAGAAAAAATGTCACCTGTTGAAGAAGCAGAGTATTATGACATGAGACTTGTCGAAGAGATGTATGAAAGAGGTATTGAATTTGAGCCTATTGATATATTCAAGGCCAAATCCCGTCTCTTCCAGGTAGTCGGCAACAAGATCATGCCTTCTCTTACTGCCTTCGATGGAATGGGTGAAAAGGCAGCAGATGCAGTAGTAGAAGCTGCCAAGGACGGACCATTTCTTTCTAAGGACGACTTTAAGGAAAGAACCAAGTGCCCTCAGAAAGTAGTTGATGCAATGGCAGAAATGGGCCTTCTTGGAGATATCCCTGAGTCCAACCAGATCTCTTTGTTCGATTTTATGAAGTAGTAATCCGTGCCTTATAAAAAGCCGAAATATATTTATGGGGTTAGGAACTGATGAAGAAGGAATAATATGATAATAGCAAAATACTTCGTAGAATTTATAGTTTACAGCTTTCTGGGCTGGGTATACGAATGCACATATTGCAGCATTAAGTCCAGACACTTTAGTAACAGAGGATTTCTTTATGGTCCTGTATGCCCCATATACGGATTTGGAGCGATCGGCTGTTCTATAGTGTTTGGAAATTTTAGTCTCACCATAGGCGGCAAGACGCCGCTATGGGAGATATTCGTTATATGTGCCTTCGGCAGTGCTATACTGGAATATGCGACTAGTTATTTTCTTGAAAAAAGATTTAACGCCATGTGGTGGGATTATTCGAATACTCCGCTTAATCTAAACGGAAGGATATGCCTTCCTGCAACCCTTGGTTTTGGACTTGCCGGAATGCTTATAGTTAAGTTTGTCCTGCCGGTCTCCGAGAATATTAAGGGACAGATGGAACCTGTTTTTGCAGAAATACTTGCCCTTTTTCTTATGGGAGTACTTGCTGCGGATACAGCACTTACCGTACAGTCGCTGGTTGATCTGACCCAGAAACTTGACAATTTTGAGCTTGGTTTTAATAATAAAGTAGAAGAGAATATTAAGGCGATATATGAAATGCCCGGAGAGATACGTGAAAAATACGAGGCATTTACTGCTAAGCTTACACAAAGGCAAAAGTATGCTCTTTTTTCTATAAAAGGATATACGTCGCAGTCGAGAAGTTATATGGCTGCGCGTGTTAGAGAATATTTGGAAAATATAGGTTCTAAGATCAAGAAGAGTCTACCGGAGAAGACGCAAGACAGATCAGGAGACTTAAAATAGGATTGAGTATCAGTTATGACCAAAGTTGAAAGAGAAATACATTTTAAACTGCTTGTGGATGAGATTGCTAAGGATGCAAGATCACAGCAGATGAAAAAATATATACAGCATGGCAGGATAACAACATTTGATCATTGTATGAGAGTAGCAAGACTTTCTTATGCTTTGGACAGAGCGTTTAGACTTAGATCAAGTGAGAGAGAGCTTATTAGAGGTGCTTTTTTGCATGATTATTTTCTGTATGACTGGCACAAAGATTTCGTGATCAAGAAGGCGCCGGAGAACTGGATCCTTCCTTTTAGACTTATGCACAAGTTTTTTCATCTTCATGGATTTACACATCCTCAGTCAGCTATGGAGAATGCGTTAAGAGATTTTGATCTTACAGATAAAGAGGCGCAGATAATCCGTAGTCACATGTGGCCACTTACTTTTTTGCATCCGCCAAAATCAAGAGAGGCGATACTTGTATGCGCAGCAGACAAGATCGTATCACTTCAGGAAACAGTGGCTATGCGCTGATAAAAATATTTTTTTTGAAAAAATTCAAAATAATGCTTGCATTATTATAGATAACATGGTATCTTGTTCAAGTCGGTTCAATGCACCGACAAAAACATGGCTCGTTGGTCAAGAGGCTAAGACGCTGCCCTCTCACGGCAGAATCACCGGTTCGATTCCGATACGAGCTATTCTGCAATTTATAACTGTTTATTATGGCTCGTTGGTCAAGAGGCTAAGACGCTGCCCTCTCACGGCAGAATCACCGGTTCGATTCCGATACGAGCTATTCTGTATCTTATAACTGTTTTATTATGGCTCGTTGGTCAAGAGGCTAAGACGCTGCCCTCTCACGGCAGAATCACCGGTTCGATTCCGATACGAGCTACTGACTGTTTTAAACCGCTGAAGCGGAAAAGAGCAGCCCAACCCGAAAGTTACCGCAGATTGAAATTTGCGGTATATTTTTTGCCCTGATGCAAGGCTTTGGACTTACTTTTGGGAAGTTTTTAACCTGCCATTACAAAACTTGACGTTTTTGCATAAAGGTGGTATGGTTATAAAGTAATTATGTGGTTTTTGGGAAGTGGACTTTCGCGAGTCCGCTTTTTTGTTGCACAAGACCGGCAAGCGAATGGATGCTTGCATACAAATTCATTTGCCGGTTGTAAGAACATGGAGCACGAAGTGCGGAATGTTCGTGTGCGAAATCGAGTAGGAGTCAGCCTACTCGATTGCATAAGGCGAATTTACCAAGAAGTAAGATCATGATTGCAATAAGTATTATGTGAAAGGTGGCATATGTCGAGAAAAGAAGATATTGAGAGAAGAACTGAAGAGTTACTTACTCCTATTGCCCAGAAGCATGGCACAACTGTTTATGATGTTGAATATGTCAAGGAGGCAGGAGACTGGTATCTTCGCGCCTATATTGACAAGGAAGGCGGAGTTAACATTGGCGACTGTGTTGATGTGAGCCATGATCTGTCGGATGCGCTTGATGCAGACGATTTTATTGAAGACGCTTATACACTTGAGGTTTCAAGCCCTGGTCTTGGGAGACAGCTCAAAAAGGACAGACATTTTGAGAACAGTCTCGGTCAGGAAGTGGATTTAAAAACTTATAAACCTGTAGATGGCTGTAAAGAGTTTACAGGAATCCTGAAGGCATTTGATGCTGATAACGTTACGATCACAATTCAGGATACAGACAAGATTTTTTTGAGAAAAGATATTTCAGTCATTAGACTGTCACTGGATTTTTAATGGTGATGCGCTAAGGCGCAGAAAGGAAGAAGAGGAAAAGACATGAGTAAAGAACTTATGGAAGCACTTGATGCATTGGAGAAAGAGAAGAATATCAGTAAGGAAAGCCTTTTTGATGCAATTGAGAATTCTCTCATGACCGCATGCAAGAACAATTTTGGCAAGGCGGACAATGTAAAAGTTGAGGTCGACAGACAGACCTGTGAATTCCATTTATATGCCGAGAAGACTGTAGTGGAGACAGCTGATGATGTTATGGATCCGGCTGAGGATATATCACCGGAAGATGCTGCCAAGATAGACAGACATGCCAAAGTCGGCGATATAGTAAGAGTTCCGCTTGACTCTAAGAACTTCGGTCGTATTGCGACACAGAATGCCAAGAATGTCATTCTTCAGAAGATCCGTGAAGAAGAGCGCGGCGCTATCTATAATGAATATTTCGAGAAGGAGCATGACATCGTAACAGGTGTAGTACAGCGCTTCATCGGACGTAACATCTCCATAAACCTTGGACATGCTGATGCTATTCTTACAGAGAATGAGCAGGTTAAGGGTGAGAGCTATCGTCCTACAGACAGGATCAAGGTTTACATCCTTGAGGTTAGAAATGGCAACAAGGGACCTCGTATCCTTGTTTCACGTACACACCCTGATCTTGTAAAGCGTCTCTTTGAGCAGGAAGTTACTGAGATCAAGGATGGTACTGTAGAAGTTAAGGCTATCGCAAGGGAAGCCGGAAGCCGTACTAAGATTGCCGTATATTCTCAGAATCCTAATGTAGATCCTGTAGGAGCATGCGTTGGTGTTAACGGCAGCAGAGTAAACCTTATAGTAGAAGAGCTTCGCGGTGAGAAGATCGATGTTATCGAATGGGATGAAAACCCCGGTAACCTTATTCAGAATGCTCTTTCACCTGCTAAGATCGTTGCAGTATTTGCTGATCCTGATGAGAAGACAGCTAAGGTTGTTGTTCCTGATTATCAGCTTTCACTTGCAATTGGTAAGGAAGGACAGAATGCCCGCCTTGCTGCAAGACTGACAGGATACAAGATTGATATTAAGTCTGAGACTCAGGCTAAGGATGCTCCGGGATTCCGTTATGAAGATTATCTTGATGACGAAGAAGAGTATGAAGATGAGGAGTTCTCAGAAGACGAGGTCGATGAAGCTGTTGAAGAAGTTCTTGATGAAGAGGTTTCTGATGAGGCTTCTGAAGAATCATCTGACGAAGAGTAATGTTTCGTTTCCTTTTTTAGGGATGAATATTTATTAAAATAAATATTTCAAATCAGTATTATTCGAAATAAGTTATCTGGATTTGATATAAACTTGTTTCGGTAACAATAAAGGAGTCTGAATGGCAAAAAAGATACCGATGCGTCAATGTATCGGATGCGGTGAGATGAAAGAAAAAAAAGAACTGATAAGGATCATAAAGACGCCGGAAGGCGAGCTGGTTCTTGATAAGACGGGCAGACAAAACGGCAGGGGCGCATATATTTGCAATAATGCTGAGTGTCTTGCAAAAGCCCGTAAGAGCAAAGGGCTTGAACGTTCTTTTAAACAAAGTATCAACGCTGAAATATATGATGCGCTGGAGAAGGAGCTTTTAGGAACATGACCAAAGAAGAACAAGGAATCTATTCTTTCCTGGGCTTGTGCATGAAGGCCGGTAAGGTGACTTCCGGTGAGACCGGAACCCTTCAGAATATCCAGTCGGGCAAGGCGAAGCTTGTAATAGTAAGTCTTGACGCTTCAGACAATACAAGGAAAGAAATGCTAAACAAATGTAAGTCCCATAATGTAACGGTCCAAGTCTTCGGACAGAAAGACCTTCTGGGGCTTTCGATAGGCAAATCGGAGCGGAGCAGCCTGGCGATCACTGATCAGGGGCTTGCCAAAGCTCTTTTACAGAAACTGCAGACCATAGAACAGAACGGAGGGGAAACGAATGTCAAAGATTAAAATATCCGAACTTGCTAAGGAGCTTGGAGTAGAGAGTAAGGAAGTTGTAAGCTTCTTGCAGGAAAAAGGCGTTGAATCTGCAAAACGTTCCACCAGTTCTGTTGAGGATGATGATGCAGACAAAGCCAGAAAACATTTTGGCAAAAACGGTGCATCTAATGCACCACAGTCTAAGGCTGCAGATAGTGCCTTAGATGATAACAAAAGCGAAAAAGAAGTAAAGGAAGATAAGAACACGATAGCAGCAGATAAAACACCAAAGGCCGGTCAGGCAGCGGCTGATAATCAGCCTAAAAAGAAAAAGAAGATCATTATTGTGAGCAATCAGGGAAATGCCAGAGGTAACTCTTTTGGTTCATCCCATAATAACTCATCCAATCAGAATCAGAAGAGAGATCGTTCTGATAATCAGAGAAACGGCCAGGGAAGAAATGGCCAGAATGGAAGAAACAATTCATTTGCTTCAAGCCAGAATGTATATCATCCTATCAAGCCTAAGACAGCACCATCTCAGCTTGAGTATGAATCAAACATTCGTAAGACAGAGGATAAGCCTGCGGCACCTAAGAATGTGCAGCCGGTTAAGCCTGCTAATACAGAAACAGCTCCAAAAGCTCAGGAGGCTGCTCCTTCAAAGGTTGAGACTGAAGTTAAGACTGAAGTCAAGACTGATGTCAAGAATGATGTAAAGAAGCCTCAGGTTAATGAGACCAAGCAGACTGAATCAAATCAGTCAGCTCAGCCTCGTGATAACAAGAATTCCGGTAATCAGGGCAGAAACTTTGAAGATCGCAGACAGGGGCAGAACAGAAATGACAGAAATGCCGGCGGCTTTAGAAACGGTCAGGGCAGAAACGATCGTAACGATCGTAATGACAGAAACTCTCAGAACGGTGGAAGAAACTTTGACAGAAACTCTCAGGGCGGCGGAAGAAGCTTTGACAGGAACTCTCAAGGTGGAAGACCGGGCCAGGGCGGCATGGGTTCAAGACCTTCATTTGACAGAAATGGTCAGGGCGGTGGAAGAAGCTTTGACAGAAACTCTCAGGGCGGAAGACCGGGAGCAGGAAGAGGAGGTCAGGGAGCTTCATTTGCAGCAGCTTCTGATGCACCTACAGAGAAGTCCAATCGTCACAATGATCGTAGATTCGACAAGGACAAGAAGACCAAGAAGGATTATGAAGAGGAAGAGATGCCACGCAGCAAGCGCGTAGGCCGCTTCATTAAGCCTGAGGTCAAGAAGGAAGAGGAGCCTGTTGAGCAGATCAAGACAATTACTATTCCTGAAAGCCTTACTATCAAGGAACTTGCAGAGAAGATGAAGATGCAGCCATCTGTTATCATCAAGAAGCTCTTCCTTGCAGGCCAGATCGTTACAGTTAATACAGCTCTTTCTTATGAAGAGGCTGAGAATATTGCAATCGAATATGACATCATCTGTGAGAAGGAAGTTCAGGTTGACGTTATCGAAGAACTTCTTAAAGAGGATGAAGAGGACGAGAAGGATCTTGTACCAAGAGCTCCTGTTGTCTGCGTAATGGGTCACGTCGATCATGGTAAGACATCACTTCTTGATAAGATCCGTGATTCAGCTGTTACTGAGAAGGAAGCAGGCGGAATCACACAGAAGATCGGTGCTTATATGGTATCTGTCAAGGATAGAAAGGTTACATTCCTTGATACTCCCGGTCACGAAGCATTCACAGCTATGCGTATGCGTGGTGCTAACTCTACTGATATCGCAGTACTTGTTGTAGCTGCAGATGATGGTGTTATGCCTCAGACAGTAGAAGCTATCAACCATGCTAAGGCTGCCAATATCGAAATAATCGTAGCTGTTAACAAGATTGATAAGCCAAGTGCTAATATTGATCGTGTTAAGCAGGAACTTACAGAATATGGTCTTATAGCTACAGATTGGGGCGGATCAACAGAATTCGTACCTGTATCAGCTAAGACCGGCGAGGGAATCGATACTCTCCTTGAGACTATCATTCTTACAGCAGATATCCTTGAACTTAAAGCTAATCCTAACCGTACAGCAAGAGGTCTTGTACTTGAGGCCAAGCTTGATAAGGGTAGAGGCCCTGTTGCTAACGTACTGGTACAAAAGGGTACACTTCATGTTGGAGATTTCATCTCTGCAGGAGCTAGCTCAGGCCGTGTACGTGCTATGGCTGATGACAAGGGCAGACGTGTTAAGGAAGCAACTCCTTCACAGCCGGTAGAGATCCTTGGTCTTTCAGACGTACCTAATGCAGGTGAAGTATTCATAGCTCATGATTCCGATAAGGAAGCTAAGCAGTATGCTAACATCTACATGCAGCAGCACAAGAAAGACCTTATCGAAGAGACTAAGGCTAAGATGTCTCTTGATGATCTGTACTCAAAGATTGAGGAAGGTAAGCTCAAAGAACTTGATATCATCATCAAGGCGGATGTACAGGGTTCTGTAGAAGCTCTTAAGGCAAGCCTTATGAAGCTTTCCAACGAAGAAGTTATGGTTAAGGTAATCCATGGCGGCGTTGGTGCTATCACAGAGTCTGATGTATCACTTGCATCTGCTTCTAATGCTATTATCATTGGTTTCGATGTAAGACCTGATGCAACAGCTAAGTCTATGGCTGAGCACGAAGGCGTAGAGATCAAGCTTTATAAGGTTATCTATCAGGCTATCGATGATGTAGAAGCTGCCCTTAAGGGAATGCTTGCTCCTGTATACGAAGAGAAGATCACAGGTCATGCAGAAGTTCGTCAGATATTCAAGGCTTCTTCTATTGGTAATATCGCAGGTTCATTCGTACTTGACGGTAACATTCAGAAGGGCTGCAAGGTTCGCGTAAGAAGAGGCGATGAGATGATCTTCGAAGGCGATCTTAAGTCACTCAAGCGTTTCAAGGACGATGTTAAGGAAGTTAAGGAAGGCTACGAATGTGGTCTTGTATTTGACGGATTTGACGGCATGAATGTTGGCGATAACATTGAAGCTTATATCATGGTAGAAGTTCCGAGGGACTAAGCTTATGAGAAAAAACAGTATAAAAAACAGCCGTATCAACGGCGAAGTTATGAAGGTTGTAGCTGAAGCAATTCGTTTTTCCAAGGATCCCCGTATCAGCCCTATGACATCCGTAATGGATGTCGAGGTTGCTCCGGATCTTAAGACCTGTAAGATATGGGTTAGTGTCCTTGGCAACGACGAAGATCGCCAGCAGACCATGGAAGGACTTTCAAGTGCTTCCGGATATATACGTTCTACACTTGCGCGTACTATTAATCTTCGTAATACACCACAGCTTCGATTCATAATGGATGATTCAATAGAATATGCTATTGACATGACCAAGAAGATCGATGAAGTTACAGCTCATGATAATGAAGTAAGAGCTGCTCGTGGTGATGAGGAAATAGAGGAAGAAGATGAGAATTGAAGAAGTTATCGGAAGCGCTAAGACTATAGGAATCACTGGGCATGTAAGACCTGATGGTGACTGTGTAGGCTCATGTATTGGAATGTATCTGTACCTTAAGAAGGTATATCCGGCTGCCAGAATTGATGTATTCCTTCAGGAGATACCGGAAGTGTATTCGTTCCTTACCGGAACTTCTGATGTTAATACAAGTTTTGAAACAGATGTTGATAGTTATGATGCATTTATAGTTCTGGACACCGGCAAGGGTCGTACAGATGGCGCTGAAGCCTTTTTTGACAAGGCCAAGATAAAGATCAACATAGATCATCATATATCCAATAAAGAAGGTACCGGAGATGTCAATTATATATATCCCGAGGCAAGTAGTGTGTGCGAGCTTTGTTATGAAGTGATGGATCCTGAAGTTATCGACGTGGATATTGCTAAGGCATTATATACAGGAATGGTAACAGACACAGGAGTATTCAAATACTCTGATACATCACAAAAGACAATGGAGATCGCAGGTAAGCTGATCACTTACGGATTTGAATTCGATAAGCTTATAGATCATGTCTTTTTCGAAAAGACATATACACAGATGCAGCTTTTGGGAAGAGCGCTTCTTGACAGTAAGCTTATGCTGGATGGAAGACTTATCGTATCTTCAACAGATCTTAAAACCCTGAATGAGTATAATGCCAAGGGAAGCGATCTTGAAGGAATTGTAAGTCAGCTCAAGCTCACTGTAGGCGTAGGATGTTCACTTTATGCACATCAGCTTTCAGAAAATGAGTACAAACTTTCTCTTAGAAGTGATGGATCTGTCAATGTTGCCAAAGTTGCCGAAAGCTTCGGTGGTGGCGGACATGACAGAGCTGCCGGAATCACAATGCAGGGAGATCTTGAAGATATTTTTGCAAAAGTGATTTCAAAGATTGAAGAACTTATGCAGTGATAATGATAGGGGAACGATGAACAGTCGTTCCCCTTTTGTGGCACAAGAGATTAGTGCTGCGACTCATTCATGATCAGATTAAATTTAGTAATGATCTGGCTGATTAAAATAATATCTTTTGAAAGGTTTTTATGGCTAATAATTATAATGGTCTTATAAATATATATAAAGAACCGGGATTTACATCTAATGACGTAGTTGCCAAGATGCGTGGAATCCTTAAGATGAAGAAGATAGGGCATACGGGAACACTTGATCCCGAAGCCGTAGGTGTCCTTGTCTGCTGCGTAGGAAGCGGTACCAAGCTTGTTGAAGAGCTGACAGATCATACCAAAGAGTATATAGCTGTATGCAGGCTCGGAGTAGAAACTGATACCCAGGATATGACAGGAACAGTTATTAGAGAGTATCCTGAGGATACTATACCTGATGTAGATGCTCTTAATGAGGCGGCACAGGCTTTTGTCGGTGACTATGATCAGATTCCGCCTATGTATTCTGCGATCAAAGTTGGAGGCAAGAAGCTCTATGAACTTGCAAGACAAGGCAAGGAGATAGAGAGAAAGCCTAGAAGGATACATATTGATTCTATTTCGATCCTTGATACAAGCCACCTTGCCGATAGGCATGAGTTTACAATGGAAGTCAGGTGCAGTAAAGGAACCTATATCCGTACACTTTGTAATGATATAGGTCTTAGGCTTGGATGCGGCGGTGCGATGGCACATCTTACACGAACTGCTGTTGGAAGCTTTCACCTTGATACCGCCATCACGCTTGGACAGCTTGAGAAGCTCCGTGATGAAGATAAAGTAAATGATGTGGTGGTTCCTGTGGAAGACTTCTTTAAGGATCTTGATAGTGTTCATGTAAAGAGCTCTTGCTGTAAGCTTATAGAGAACGGCAATCCTTTTACGGTTATGGATATCTGCGATGCAGAGCCTGACAAAGCACAGGATTCTCAGAAAAAGGATGCGATGTACGAGGATGGAACAAGAGTTCGTGTATATGATCAGGACGGTTTGTTTTTTGGAGTTTATAAATACAATGCAAAGATAAAGCGTTTCTGCGTTGATAAGAATTTCTATACTCCATAACAATATGAGCGTGTTAGAAGATGCGTCCATATTACATCGTGTAATTGGGAATGTATGGAAGTGCATGGATAGCTCGAGATAAATTCAGAGTTTACTATATATTTACTGAAAGTAGAAAAACAATGGAAATAATAAAGGATACAACTGATTTTCATATAGAAGGTCCGTCAGCAATTGCTATCGGCAAATTCGACGGAATACACAAAGGCCACAGGAAACTGCTGTCAGACCTTATAGAGGAGAAGAATAACGGAAGAAAGACTGTGATCTTTACTTTTGATCCGTCTCCGGCATCTTTTTTTGCAGGACATGTAGTTCCCGGACTTACTACAAGAGAAGAAAAAAGAGAATGGTTCTTGCAAAATGGTATAGATGTTCTGATAGAGTTCCCTATGAATGAACAGACTGCAGCTACAAGTCCTGAGGAGTTTGTAAAGCGTTATCTTGTGGACCAGATGGGTGCTAAGTATGTTGCAGCAGGAATGGACGTTTCATTTGGAGATAAAGGAAGAGGTGACTGGAAGCTCCTTTCGGCTCTTGGCAAGGAATATGATTTTGAGACACATTTTATTGACAAGGTCGAGCTTGAGGGCAAAGAAGTCAGTTCAACCCTTATAAGGCAGGAAGTTACTAATGGCAATATGGAAAAGGTTGCAAGACTACTCGGATGCCCATATACAATACACGGTGTTGTAAGCCACGGACGTGCCCTTGGACGTACGATAGGTATTCCTACAGTCAATGTAATACCTTCTAAAGAAAAGCTCCTTCCGCCAAACGGTGTATATTATTCTGTAGTCCATGTTGGAGATAAGATACTCAGAGGTATGACCAATATTGGTACTAAACCGACTATTACAGATGAAGACGTTGTTGTATCTGAAACATATCTGTATGACTTTTCGGGAGATCTTTATGATAAGGATATCTCTGTATCACTTCTGTCATTCAAAAGACCTGAAATGAAGTTTAACGGTATAGATGAGCTCAAAGCACAGATGAGCAGTGACGTAGAGAATGGAAGAATATATCACCACAATATGGAAACATCTAAACATAATTGGAGCGAGTAGGGATACATATAAGCAAGATTCATAAATAAAATACGATAAATCAAAAGATACTTTACAATTTGTTCTAGATGTGATAAGTTTAAATAGCTGTCCTTATATTTTAAGGGCATAATAGAAATGACCTTTACCTGGTTTATGGATCTCCGACCCGGACCCGGTAACAGGCGACTTGTATAAAGGAGAAAAGAAATGATTTCAAAGGAAAAGAAAACAGAGATTATCAACAAGTACGCTGTAAAGCCTGGTGATACAGGATCACCGGAAGTACAGGTAGCAGTTCTCACAGAGAGAATCGCTGAGCTCAATGCTCACCTTGACAAGAACCCTAAGGATCACCACTCAAGACGTGGTCTTCTTAAGATGGTTGGTCAGAGACGTAATCTTCTTGGATACCTTAAGGCAAAGGATATTGAGAGATATCGTAAGCTGATCCAGGAACTTGGTCTTAGAAAGTAATTCTGTTCACAAGGGCGGGGAGACTGTATCTTCAGTTGTCCCTGCCTTTTTGCTTATATCAGAAATTTTGAATAAGCCGTAAATATAGTAGAAGAAAAGAGAAGAAGAGTACTGCACACGCGCCTCTGAAAAACGGGGATTGCGGATGAGCAGCACAAGAAGGAGAAAAAATGGTAAAAACTTACACAATGGATCTTGCCGGACGTACTCTCAAGGTTGAGATAGGCAAGGTTGGTAAACAGGCAAACGGATGCGCTTTCGTTCAGTATGGCGATACAACACTTCTTTGCACAGCAACAGAAGCTAAGGCACCTCGTGACGGTGTTGATTTCTTCCCACTTAACATCGAGTACAGTGAGAAGTTCTATTCAATCGGTAAATTCCCGGGCGGATTTAATAAAAGAGAGGCTAAGCCATCAGAGAACGCGATCCTTACAGACCGTATGATCGACCGTCCTATGAGACCTCTTTTCCCTAAGGATATGAGAAATGACGTAACTGTTGAGAACATGGTTATGGCAGTTGATCCTGCATGCAGGCCTGAGCTTGTTGCAATGATCGGATCATCCATTGCTGTAGCTATTTCTGATATTCCATGGGATGGTCCTTGTGCATCTACACAGATCGGTCTTGTTGACGGACAGATGATCATCAATCCTTCACAGGAACAGTGGGACAACGGAGATATGAAGCTTACAGTTGCTTCTACTGCTGAGAAGGTTATCATGATCGAAGCCGGAGCTAAGGAAGTTCCTGAGCAGGATATGATCAGATACATCTATGAAGCAGATGCTGTCAACAAGCAGGTTGTTAATTTCATCAACTCTATCGTTGCTGAGATAGGTAAAGAGAAGCAGCCTTATGTTTCTGCAGCAGTTCCTCAGGAGATCTTTGATGCGATCAAGACTATCGTAACTCCTGAAGAGATGGAGAATCTTGTATTTACTGACGACAAGATGGTCAGAGACAAGAACATGGATGATGTAACAGAGAAGATCCTTGCAGATCCTCGTTTTGCTGAGAATGAAGAATGGGCAGCTTTCGTAGGCGATGCTGTATATCAGTATGAGAAGAAGACTGTTCGTAAGATGATCCTCAAAGATCACAAGAGACCTGATGGACGTGAGATCACACAGATCAGACCTCTTTCAGCTGAGATCGATCTTATACCTAGAGTACATGGCTCTGCTATGTTCACTCGTGGACAGACTCAGATCTGTGACGTAGTAACACTCGCTCCCCTTTCAGAGGCTCAGAGAGTAGAAGGCCTTGATCCTTTCGTTACAGAGAAGAGATATATACACCAGTACAATTTCCCCGCTTACTCTGTAGGTGAGACTAAGGTTTCAAGAGGACCGGGACGTCGTGAGATCGGACATGGAGCTCTTGCTGAGCGTGCTCTTCTTCCAGTACTTCCTTCAGTAGAAGAGTTCCCTTATGCAATCCGTGCCGTATCAGAGACATTTGAGTCCAATGGATCTACATCCATGGCTTCAACATGTGCAAGCTGTATGGCTCTTATGGCTGCAGGTGTTCCTATTAAGGCTCCTGTTGCAGGTATCAGCTGTGGTCTTGTTACAGGCGATACAGATGATGATTTTGTACTTCTTACAGATATCCAGGGTCTCGAAGACTTCTTCGGCGATATGGACTTCAAGGTAACAGGTACACACAAGGGTATCACAGCTATCCAGATGGATATCAAGATCCATGGTCTTACACGTGCCATCGTTGAGGGCGCTATCGGAAGATGTAAGGACGCTCGTGAGTTCATCATGAACGGAGTAATGCACGATGCTATCGCTGAGCCTCGTAAGGAAGTATCCAAGTACGCTCCTAAGATCATCTCTATGGAAGTACCTGTTGATAAGATCGGTGATGTAGTTGGTCAGCGCGGTAAGACTATCAACGAGATCATCGCTCGTACAGGTGTTAAGATCGATATCACAGATGATGGTAAGGTTTCTATCTGCGGCGAAGATCAGGCAAAGCTTGATGAAGCTAAAGAGATGATCAGAATCATCATCACAGATTTCGAGAAAGGTCAGATCTTCAAGGGCAAAGTTGTAAGTATCAAGGAATTTGGTGCATTCATCGAGTTCGCTCCCGGAAAAGAAGGAATGGTACACATTTCTAAGATTTCTAAAGAAAGACTTGATCATGTAGAAGACATCCTTACACTTGGCGACGAAGTAACTGTTGTATGCCTTGGCAAGGATCGTATGGGCAGAATCAGCTTCTCTATGAAGGATGTAGCTCAGAACTGACATTAAAAATAAGAGATTGCCTGATAAGCTTTAGAGCTTTGAAGACAGTCTCTTTATGTTGTGTAAATTGGCCGGTGTGGAAAAAAACATACCGGCTTTTATTAGGCCCCGGCACAAAAGGGCTTAATTAGAGTTTTGAAAGATATGTGTAGATAAGCTACCGGATGATCAGTATCATCTATGTAGACTAGGATTAATAGAGGTTTATTTAACAATGAGTGATAAGAAGACAGCAGCAGAAATAGCAAAGCGCAGAACCTTTGCCATTATATCCCATCCTGATGCAGGTAAGACAACACTTACTGAGAAGTTCCTTCTCTATGGTGGAGTTATCAATCAGGCAGGTTCTGTTAAAGGTAAGGCAACTGCCAAGCATGCAGTTTCTGACTGGATGGAAATAGAAAAACAAAGAGGTATCTCAGTTACCTCATCAGCACTTCAGTTTAATTTTGAAGATCATTGTATCAATATTCTTGATACACCAGGACACCAGGATTTCTCTGAGGATACATATCGTACACTTATGGCTGCAGACTCTGCTGTCATGGTTATAGATGCAAGTAAGGGTGTTGAGGCACAGACCAAGAAGCTCTTTAAGGTTTGTACCATGAGACACATTCCGATATTCACATTCATCAACAAGCTTGACCGTGATGCCAAGGACACATTTGATCTGATGCAGGATATCGAAGATAACCTTGGAATAGAGACTTGCCCAGTTAACTGGCCTATCGGTTCAGGTAAGAACTTTAAGGGTATCTATGAAAGAAAAGAAAACAGGATAGTTACTTTCTCAGGTACAGAGAAGGGAACTAAAGAAGGCGAAGAGAACTTCATAGATTTTAATAATGAATCTGCTGTTCTTGATCAGATTGGTGAAGATGCTTATGAGAAGCTTCAGGAAGAAATGGAACTTCTCGATGGCGCAGGAGCTCAGTTTGACCTTGATGCAGTTCGTGCAGGACAGCTTACTCCTGTATTTTTTGGTTCAGCTCTTCAGAACTTTGGTGTGGAGATATTCCTTCACAACTTCCTGCAGATGGCTACACTTCCTACAGGCCGTGTGTCAGGTGATGAAGTTATCGATCCTGTAGAGCATGATTTTTCTGCATTTGTATTCAAAATTCAGGCCAACATGGATGCAAGACACCGTGACCGTATCGCATTCATGAGAATCTGTTCAGGAAGATATGATGCAGATAAGGAGATCAAGCACGTTCAGTCAGGACGTACATTCAGATTGTCTCAGCCACAGCAGCTTATGGCTGATGAAAGAAAGATCCTCTCTGAGGCATATGCAGGAGATATCATCGGTGTATTTGATCCGGGTATCTTCTCAATAGGTGATACTGTATGTATGCCAAAGGACAATGTTAAGTATGAAGGAATCCCGACCTTTGCGCCTGAACACTTTGCAAGAGTTCGTCAGGTTGATACCATGAAGCGTAAACAGTTCGTTAAAGGTATCCAGCAGATAGCTCAGGAAGGTGCGATCCAGATTTTTCAGGAGTTCAATACCGGACTTGAAGAGATTATCGTAGGTGTAGTTGGTATACTTCAGTTTGATGTTCTTAAGTTCCGCTTAAAGAATGAGTACAACGTTGATATCATTTTGGAGAATCTCCCTTATGAATATATAAGATGGGTAGATTCTGATACAGATATGTCTTCGCTTGTCGGAACTTCTGACATGAAGAAGATTAAAGATATGAACGATCGTCCACTTCTTCTTTTCATTAATGAGTGGAGTGTTGATATGACTATTAAGCGTAATGAGGGACTTGTACTTTCAGAATTCCGTAAGAACTGATTTTGAGATTATATATTGATCACCAATGTCGGGCCATTAGCCACTAGCCTTGCTCTTGGCATGCGGTTGTGAGTTGATCTAGGATTAACGAGGTTGGGAGATGTCAAAAAAAGGAAAAACGGTAACGAACGGATCTGGAAACTTTATATCATGCATAAAAACGTTGATCATTGCTGCTGTCTGTCTATTCATAAGTGCATCGCTTACAGCATGCAGTCTGGATGACGCAGTGGATATTGCCGGTGAACTTGCAAGTGATATTGGTGAAGGCGCGCAGATTGCAGGCCGTGAGATAGAAGATATATATGAAGAACTTACGGATACAACTGCAAAAGAAGGCGCGACTTCCCCGGAACAAGACGGCAGTAGTGGTCATAACAGTACTTCAGACCTCTATGAAAGTATAATAGAAAGTACTGCAACAGGGGATTATCCTACAAGTCAGATGCAGGAAGATCTGGATGATATCGGACTATCTGAGGATAGAATCGGTGATATAAAGGCTGAGCAAGAAGGATATTATTATTTTGATCAGCTTAATAGTGATCAGCAAAGTCTTTATGCTCAGATATTACATATCATGTCTTGTCAGGCAGACGATATTTATGTAAGCACTACGGATATGGATGAAGTTGAGACTGTGCAGCAATGCGTTCTGAATGATCATCCTGAGATCTTCTATATAGACGGATATGTTTTGAAAAGGTATATGGATGCTGATACGCAAGAGATCAAAGCTCTTACTTATGGCGGTAATTATACTCTTTCATCAGATCAGATATCTGAAAGAGAGGATGAGCTTGTAGAAGCTGCTGATATCATAATAGAGGGAATGCCTGATACATCAGATGAGTACGAGATCGTCAAGTATTTCTATGATTACATAGTACTTAATACGCAGTACAAGATAGGATCAGAGGATAACCAGAACATCTGTTCTGTACTATTGAATAAAGAAAGCGTCTGTCAAGGCTATGCCAAGACATTACAATACCTTCTTCAAAAGGTTGGGATCACCTGTGAGATGGTATCAGGAACAGTTGATAATGGTCAAACAACGTCCACACATGCATGGGATATTGTAAAGATAGATGGAAACTGGTATTATGTTGATCCTACCTGGGGAGATTCTTCTTTTTCAGGTTCTGTAGCGAGTGACACAGAAGTGGTCAATTATGCATATTTATGCGTTACTACACAAGAGCTTTCTGCAACCCATAAGATAAATGAGATTGTCCAAATGCCTGTGTGCACAGCAACTAAAGACAACTATTTTGTCAAAGAGAATGCGCTTTTTGACAGCATCGATACAGCAAAACTGAGCAGTCTTTTTACACAGGCTATATCAGATGGCAGTAGTAGTGTGACATTTAAGTGCACCGACGCTGATACGTTCAATGAGATGAAGACATATCTTTTTGCAAGTGACGCAGGAAATGTATTTAATTACCTTCCGGCGATGTCTACAAGAGCAGTATATCTTGCTCAGGATGCGACACTTACATTTATTATATGGCTTCAAAGCCCTTAAATGCGCCTTCTTTGCAAAATGCATAAAAACAGTTATAATCATTATTGATTATATTTTTAAAATCTATGATTCTAAAAATACAGAAATATAGCTAATTTAGTATTATTCTATTTGAAAGGGAGATTGTTATGGAAAAGACAACTGATAACAGCTCTTTTAATTTGAGAGAGAATTCAGACATCGGAAGTGTTAAGATCGCAAATGACGTTATTGGGATGATAGCAGCACTTGCTGCTATGGAGATAGATGGAGTTTCCGGAATGCCGGGTAATATTACATCTGAGTCACTTCAAAAGAGTGGCAAGAAGCTCACTAAGGGCGTAAGAGTACAGCTTAGCGGTAAGAATGTAGTTGTTGACCTTGCTCTTTTAATGGGATATGGTTTTAACATCCCTGCAACAAGCCAGAAGGTTCAGACTCGTGTTAAGAGCACGGTTGAGAACATGACAGGCTTAAACGTTACAGATGTTAACGTACACATTTCAGGTATTACCGTAGCTGAAGCGTAAGTTTTTGTAGTTGAACATTGAAAAGGAAATAGTTTATGAAAAGAAGTGAAGAAAGAGAGCAGGTATTTAAGCTCCTGTTTCGTGTAGAATTTAATCCTATAGAGGAGATGGCAGAGCAGGAACAGCTCTTCTCAGAGGATCTCCCTGAATCAGAAGACCTTTTTATGAATTCTGATGCTAAGAGATTAGCAGAAAAAGATGCAGATAAGATCAGAGATAAATATGAGAAGATCGCTGCAAAACTGCCACAGATTGACGAGATGATCAATGAGAAGACACTTGGCTGGGATACAGAACGTATGGCCAAGGTTGATCTTACTATCATCCGCCTTGCGGTATATGAGATTAAATTTGATGAAGACATACCTACAGGAGTAGCTATTAACGAGGCAGTTGAACTTGCCAAGAAGTTTGGTCAGGATGGATCTGCTTCATTCGTTAACGGAGTATTGGCTAAATTTGCTTAAGAATAATGTTTATACCGTAGCACAGGTAAATTCATATATTAAGGGAATGTTTAACCAGGACTTCCTTCTCAGGAAGCTCACGGTTAAGGGCGAAGTCAGCAATTGCAAGTATCATTCTTCGGGTCATATCTATTTCACTTTAAAGGATCCGTCAGGAACTCTTAATTGTGTTATGTTTCGTGGAAACAGAAACGGCCTTAAGTTTCAGATGACAGAGGGCCAGCAGGTGCAGGTAACCGGAAGCTGTGACGTATATGTCAAAGGCGGAAGTTACCAGCTCTATGCTACAAATATAGAGCCAGACGGGACCGGACAGCTGTATGAGAAGTATGAACAGCTGAAGAAGAAGTTGGAAGAACTTGGAATGTTCTCACCTGAGTACAAGCAAGAGATTCCAAAATACATACGTACACTTGGAGTTGTGACTGCTCCCACAGGAGCTGCAGTGCGTGATATCATCAGCATTACAAGAAGGCGCAACCCCTACGTGCAGATTATTCTCTACCCTGCGATCGTGCAGGGAGTTGATGCTCCTGCCAGTATAGTCAGAGGGTTGCAGGTTCTTGCAAGCACTGATGTTGATGTGATAATAGTTGGACGAGGCGGAGGATCTATCGAAGATCTGTGGGCTTTTAACGATGAGTCTGTTGCACAGGCTATATTTGATTGCCCGATTCCCATCATATCTGCAGTTGGACATGAAACAGATACAACAATAGCTGATTATGTAGCAGACCTTAGGGCACCAACCCCGTCAGCAGCGGCAGAACTGGCTGTGTATGAATATCAAAGGTTTATGTCAGATATAGAGGATTATAGGAATATCCTTTACGGACAGTTGGATGCGACGCTAAGTTCATATAAGCATGAGCTGAAAGTAAGACAGGGTATGCTAAGAGCGTATTCTCCATGGGCCAGAATAAGGGACAGGAGGATGAGGCAGGCTGATTATGTTGATACTTTAAATCTGTTATGGAAACAGCAGCTTTTGAAAAAAAAGAATATGCTGGATATCCGAATTGAGAAGATGAAGGGGCTGTCTCCACTTGATAAGCTGAAAAGCGGTTTTTCATATGTGGAAGATGAAAATGGCAACAACATAAAAAGCGTAAGTCAGACTGCTCCGGGCAAGGATATTAAAGTCAAAGTCACAGATGGAACTATATATGCCAAAACTATATCAACTGATACACATAGTATGTTTTCTTAAAATAATCCATATTCAAGAATGCATAGAATGAGGTGGGAGATGCCTGCAGCAAAGAAAACTAAACCAAACACAGTCAAAGATGAATTTAATAAAGAAGACCTTGAAAATATAAGCATAGAAGAAGCTTTTAAAAGAGTTGATGACGTTATTTCTGCAATGCAGGAAGATGATATTACATTGGAAGACTCCTTTCGAAGATACAAGGAAGGAATGGATCTTCTAAAGACAGCCGGAAGTCTGATCGACAAGGTTGAGAAAGATGCACTCAAGATATCTGAAGACGGAGACCTTGAGATTTTTGAAGATGATGAAGAATAAAGAGATTATGGCCATGTATGGTCATAACTTTGGACCTAAAAACCAGATCTAGAGATAAAGAGTGAATTATAAATAATTTACTTAAGATGTAAAGGCAATAATGGAGGAAAATATGTCAGATCCCGATGAAACTTTTGAAATTAAGCGTCAGGAGAGAATTGAAGCGGCAGAGCATATTATAACAAGCTATCTGCCAAGAGAAGAAGGTCGTCAGAAAACAGTCATTGAAGCTATGAATTACAGTGTTCTTGCCGGCGGCAAGAGACTAAGACCTGTTCTTATGCGCGAAGCATATTTTATGTTCGGTGGAAGAAATGAGATGATCATTGGACCTTTCATGGCTGCACTTGAGATGATACATACATACTCTCTTGTGCATGATGATCTTCCGGCGCTTGACAATGATGAATTCAGACGTGGAAAAAAGACGACACATGCTGTTTATGGCCCCGGTATAGCAACTATCGCCGGAGATGGTCTTTTGAATTTTGCTTTTGAGACAGCCCTTCAGGCTGCTCAGGAGTGCAAGGATCTTCCGGAGTATGATGGAAGTGTATCAAGCCGTATGCTGGCAGCGCTTACTGTTCTTGCTGAAAAAGCGGGAATATATGGCATGATCGGCGGTCAGTGTGCAGATATTGAGGCTGAGAACAGACAAGATGTGACACCTGACGATCTTCTCTTCATACATGAGAACAAGACAGGAGCACTTATTGAGAGTGCGCTCATGATCGGTGCTATCCTTGCAGGTGCAAGCGCAAGTGATGTTCATAAGATGGAGCAGATAGGTCAGAATGTTGGTGTTGCCTTCCAGATTCAGGACGATATACTTGATGTTATCGGAGACCAGGACAAGCTTGGTAAGCCGATAGGTTCTGATGAGAAGAATGACAAGACAACCTATGTCACATTTTATGGACTTGATAAATCAAAAGAGGAAGTAGCTAGACTTTCTGATGAAGCTCTTGAACTTTTAAGAGAGCTTGAAAGCCAGGAAGGTCATGAAGATATTTTCCTGGAAGAGCTTATTACCTGGCTCATTCACAGAGATAACTAATAAAGCTGCGTGAAAGAAAATGGATAAAATTATACTTGATAAAATAAATAAGACCGGAGATGTAAAAAATATACCTGAGAACGAACTGCCTATGCTTTCGCAGGAAATACGTGATTTCCTTGTTCAAAAGCTCAGCGTTACAGGTGGCCATCTTGCATCAAATCTTGGAACTGTGGAGCTTACTATCGCTCTTCACAGAAGCCTTAATCTACCTGAAGATAAGATCGTATGGGACGTAGGACATCAGTGCTATACCCATAAGATACTTACAGGAAGAAAGAATGATTTTGATAACCTTCGTAAGTTCGGAGGTATAAGCGGTTTCCCTAAAAAGTCTGAGTCTGATACAGACTGCTTTGATACAGGACACAGCTCAAACTCTATTTCTGCCGGCCTTGGAATGGTCAAAGCAAGAGACCTTAGAGGAGAAGACTATACAGTTGTATCTGTAATAGGTGACGGAGCACTCACTGGCGGTATGGCTTATGAGGCTCTTAATAATGCTGCCAAGCTTGAGACTAACTTTATAATCATCCTCAATGATAACAACATGTCTATATCCGAAAGTATCGGAGGTATGTCCAAATATCTGGGACATATACGTACTATGGACGGATATCTCAACCTCAAGGCTGATGTATACAAGCAGCTCTCGGGTCAGACACGAGTTATCGAGAAGATCCGCCACGTCAAGAATAACTTCAAGCAGTTCTTCGTGCCCGGTATGCTCTTTGAAAACCTTGGTATTACTTATCTGGGCCCTATAGATGGCCATAATGAAGCTCTTCTTGAACATGAACTTCAGGAAGCCAAGAAGGTTAAGAAAGCAGTTATGCTCCATGTTATTACCAAGAAAGGCAAGGGCTATGAGCCTGCAGAAAAGCATCCTTCAAGATTCCACGGAGCAGAGCCTTTTAATATAGAAAATGGTATCCCTGCGCACCACAGAAAGGTTGCAGCATATCAGGATATATTCTCTACAGTTATGTGGAAACTTGGTGAGCGTGATCCAAGGGTATGTGCAATCACAGCTGCTATGGCTGATGGAACAGGACTAAAAAGGTTCAGGAACAAGTTTCCTGACAGGTTCTTTGATGTGGGAATCTCTGAAGAGCATGCTGTAACATTTGCAGCAGGACTTGCAGAAGGTGGCATGAGACCTGTTTTTGCAGTATATTCGACTTTCCTTCAAAGAGCTTATGACCAGATCATAGAAGATGTATGTCTTCAGAATCTACCTGTAGTTCTGGCGATTGACAGAGCAGGACTTGTTGGCTCTGACGGCGAGACTCATCAGGGAATATTCGATCTTTCATATCTATCAAGTATGCCAAACATGCATATCATGGCGCCTAAGAACAAGTGGGAGCTGTCCGATATGCTGAAGTTTGCAGTTAATTTTGACGGGCCTATAGCAATAAGATATCCAAGAGGAGAGGCTTATGCAGGTCTTGTTGACTGGAGAGCACCTATTGAGATGGGCAAGGCTGAGCCAATATTTGAAGAAGGAGGAGTACTCCTTCTCGCAGTAGGAAGCATGGTCAAGACAGCAGTAATGGTGCGCGAGATCCTTGCCGCTCAGGGAATAGCCTGCTCTCTTACCAATGCCCGATTTGTAAAGCCTATTGACGAAGAGTATATCCTCTCAGTAGCTGATAAGCATCCTCTTATCGTGACCATGGAAGAGAATGTTCTCTCAGGCGGATTTGGCGAAAAGGTAAGAAGTCTTCTTGGTGAAAAAGGTCGTAATACCAAGATCATGAATATAGGTATTCCTGATCAGTTTGTAACACACGGAAGCCCTGATACTCTTATGGCAATGCTTGGAATTGATGAGAAGTCTATAGCCCAGAAGATCAAAGCAGAGCTTGACAGGATGGAGGACAAGAGATAATGCCTAAAACCAGATTAGATGTACTTTTGGTTGAAAGAGGGCTTGTAACGTCCAGAGAAAAGGCCAAAGCTTTGATCATGGCAGGAGATGTTTTTGTCAATGGTCAAAGAGAAGATAAACCGGGAACTTCCTTTCAGGAAGACAAGATAAAAAATATCGAAGTAAAGGGCGCTACGATTCCGTTTGTGAGTCGTGGAGGCCTTAAGCTTGATAAAGCTGTAAAGACATTTGAACTTGATTTTACAGGCTTTACATGCATGGATATAGGAGCTTCTACAGGAGGCTTTACCGATTGTATGCTTCAAAATGGAGCATCTAAGGTATATTCCGTAGATGTAGGTCATGGACAGCTTGATTGGAAGCTTAGAAGCGACGAAAGAGTCGTATGCATGGAGAAGACTAACTTTAGATATCTGACCAGAGACCAGATTGATGATGATATAGACTTTGCTTCATGCGATGTATCTTTTATCTCACTTACAAGGATACTGGTGCCTGCCAGAAAGCTTCTCAAGGACGGCGCTCAGATGGTGGTACTTATAAAACCACAGTTTGAGGCAGGTCGTGACAAGGTTGGCAAAAAAGGTGTCGTAAGAGATAAAAAGGTCCACGAAGAGGTTATAAACAGAATAGTTGACTTTGCAGATGCTGTAGGCTTTAAGATACTTCATCTTGACTATTCGCCCATAAGAGGCCCTGAAGGCAACATAGAATACCTTCTTCATCTTCAAAAAGATGCTTCCAGAAATGAAGAAGTATCGCTTTACGACGAGGCTACAGCCCTTAAGAAGTTTGGCACTATAGAAGACGAAGGCACGGGAATATCTAAGACATCACAGTACGTAACACTAATACATAATGCTGTAGAAGCAGCGCATGGGGAGCTGGAAGTTTGAAAGTGTTTCACTTTCAAACCCAAATTGGTGTAGTATACCCCACCAATTTAAAACAATAACAACTCGCCTTGCTCGTGACATGAGGTTAAGTTTAATGAATCACTTTTTGATTTTTACTAATAAAAGCAAGGACAAGGATCTGGAATTAACACACAAGGTTAAGGATTTTCTGGAAGCTCATGGCAAGGTGTGTCAGATAGCTCAGTTTGAAGAACCGGGCAACAAAACTTTAAGACCGGATGCGGTAATGTTCAAAACACAGGTGCCGCCTGATACTGAGTGTTGTATAGTCCTTGGCGGCGACGGAACGATGCTTCAGGCTGCAGTTAATGTCAGAGATATGGACATTCCGCTTCTTGGAATCAATCTCGGGACTATGGGATATCTCACCGAAATTGATAAAAATCATATAAATGAAGCCCTTCAGAGGCTTATAAGTGATGACTATGTTATCGAAGAGCGAATGCTTCTGTCAGGTACTAAGATAACTGGTGAGAGAAAAGAATTTACAGCACTTAATGATATTGTTATCGCAAGAAAGGCTGCAGTTCAGATCATCAAGCTTGTGGTATATGTTGATAACAGGCTTCTTACTACCTATCTTGCAGACGGTGTTATTATATCAACACCTACCGGCTCTACCGGCTATAATATGTCAGCAGGAGGTCCACTAGTAGCACCGCAGTCCAATACAATAGTGATCACTCCGATATGTCCTCATTCACTTACTAACAGAAGTATAGTACTTCCTGCAACCGAGACAGTAACAATAGAGCTTGGTGCAGGCAAGGCTGACAGAATACAGGAAGCCGAAGCCAGCATAGATGGTCATTATGGAACGTCTATAGCAACAGGTGACAGGATAGAGATAAGGAAAGCCGCCAAGACATCCAAGATCTTAAGAATGAATCAGGTAAGCTTTGTTGAAATATTAAATCAGAAGCTTTTATAAAATAACCTTAGACAGGGGGGGACATGAAAAAAAACAGACACAGTAAAATAATAGAACTAATTGAGAATAATGAAGTAGAGACTCAGGAACAGCTTGCAGACCTTCTTAAAAAGGACGGATACGACGTAACTCAGGCTACAGTATCCAGAGATATAAGAGAACTGCGCCTTACTAAGGTTCAGACCGGTGATGGACGCCAGAAGTACCGTGTTATGGATCACAATGATGAAGAACTCCAGGACAAGTATATCAAAGTCCTTCAGAGCGGATTTGTATCTATGGACAAGGCTGGCAATATGCTGGTACTTAGAACCGTATCAGGTATGGCAATGGCAGTTGCAGCAGCACTGGATGCTCTGCATCTTTCACAGATAATAGGCTGCATTGCAGGTGATGATACTATCTTTGCTGCAATCAGAACAGAAGAGGATGTACAGGAAGTTATTGACAGAATCAGAGAGATGCTCTGATATCTGACACATGAAGCGCTTATAGAAGCTTTTGGGGGAATAAATGCTATATTCATTACATGTCAAAGATCTTGCACTTATCAAAGAGCAGGAAATAGAATTTGGAGAAGGGCTCAATGTACTTACAGGTGAGACAGGAGCCGGAAAGTCGGTCCTTATCGGATCTGTTAACCTTGCATTGGGGAGTAAGGCAGACAAGGATCTTATAAGAACAGGTGCAGATTATGCACTTGTAGAGCTGACTTTTTTTGTTGATAACGAGATAACCAAGTCAAGGATCAAAGAGATGGATCTTCCTATAGAAGAGGATGGAACTGTGATCCTGAGTCGTAAGATAATGGACGGCCGTAGTATCTGTAAGGTCGGAGGAGAGAATGTCACAGTTCGCCAGCTACGCCTGCTTGGCGAACTTCTTATCAATATTCATGGTCAGAATGATAATCAGACCCTTCTTCAGAATAAAAAACATCTTGAAATACTGGATAGTTTTGCCGGTGACAAAGTTCTAGAACATAAGAAAAAGTTAAAAGAAGTCTGGAGCCTGCATGAAAAGATAAAAGCAAAACTTGAAGAAACTGACATAGATGAAGCTACCAGAAAACGTGAGCAGGATCTTGCTATGTTCGAACTTGAAGAGATCCAGGGCGCTGATCTTAAGGAAGGCGAGGATGAAGAGCTTGAAACAAGATATCGTCGTATGGCCAATAGCCTTAAGATTACAGAGGCTGCAGGAGAAGCAAGGCAGCTTCTTTTTGGAGAAGAAGGAGAGAGTGCATCAGACGCAATCTCCGGTGCACTTCAAAAGCTTATAGCTGTAAGTGCATATGATGAGAGCGTCAAAGAAGTTACAGATCAGCTGGGAGATATCGATAATCTCATGACAGACCTTGGACACAGCCTGTCAGCTTATCTGTCGGATCTTGAATTTGACGACGAAGAATTTAAAAATACAGAAGACAGACTGGACCTTATCAATCATCTGAAGGATAAATATGGTAATAGTATAGGCGATATCTTAAAGTATGCTGATGAAAAGCAAAAGCAGCTTGATATCCTATCTAATCTTGAAGAAGAAAGAGCAAGGCTTCAAAAAGAACTTGGAGATTGCCTTGAAGAAGCCAAAAAGATCTGTGGGAAGATATCCGAAATCAGAAAAAAGAATGCCAGGGAACTTGCAAGCCAGATGAAGCAGGCTCTTATAGATCTCAATTTCCTTGATGTACAGTTTAGAATAGATGTTATTCCGGATGAAGAGCATATTACATCATCAGGATATGATGAAGTTGTATTTATGATATCTACTAATCCGGGCGAACAGTTAAGATCACTTTCTGAGATAGCAAGTGGCGGTGAACTATCAAGAATCATGCTGGCACTTAAGACAGTATTTGCAGATCAGGATGATATAGCTTCTCTTATATTCGATGAGATAGATACCGGTATTAGCGGTGTTACAGCCTGGAAGGTTTCTGAGAAGCTTGGAAAGCTTGCGGCAAGCCATCAGATAATATGCATCACACATCTTCCTCAGATTGCAGCAATGTATGACAGACACTTCCTGATTCAAAAGGGTCTGTCTGACAGCCGTACTATCACAAGTATCAGCAGGCTTTCAGATGATGAGAGCATTGACGAACTCGGCCGCATGCTCGGCGCCGGAGAAGTGACGGATGCTGTAAGACAGAATGCAAGAGAGATGAGAAATAAGGCACTTAAAACTAAGGTATGAAAGGACACCCATGACAATTAATACAGATGATCTGATCAACAGCATAATTGACAGCCTTGACCGTATAGAAAATGTACAGCTTTCGGATATCCCGAATATGGATTTGTATATGGATCAGCTTACCACTTTTATGGATGAAAGGCTTCATAAGACTACCCGATATCCCGGTGAAGACAAGATCCTTACCAAGACCATGATCAATAATTATGCCAAGAATGATCTGCTTCCCCCTCCCATAAGGAAGAAGTATTCCAAGGATCATCTGATTCTTTTGATATTTATATACTATTTCAAAACAGTTCTTTCAATAAGTGATGTTCAGACGCTCCTTGATCCTCTTAAGAAGAGATTTCATATAAGTGATACAGATGGTCTGACATTGTCTGAGATCTATCAGACAATATTTGATATTGAGGAAAAAGAGGTTGATCCTCTTAAGGAAGATCTTTTGAAAAAGGCTGATATAGCCAACAGCCTTTTTGAAGATGCAGAAGACGCAGATAAGGATGAGATGAAGCTCTTTGCTTTCTTAAGTCTCCTTGCCTACGATGTATATGTCAAAAAGCTGATAATAGAAAAGGTGATTGACGGAATTGATGAGAAATCCGGCAAGAACAAATCCAAAGAACAGTTAAAGGAAGAAAAGCGTGCCGCAAAGGAAGCGGCAAAAGCCAAGAAGGCAGCTGCCAAAGCGGCTTTAAAGAAAGGAAAGGAATAAACTCTCTTGAGTATTTACGATACACTTAACGTTGAACAAAAAAAAGCAGTACTTCAGACTGAAGGTCCTGTCCTGATATTGGCAGGTGCCGGATCAGGTAAGACAAGAGTACTGACACACAGAGTTGCTTACCTTATAGATGAATGCGGAGTCAATCCATGGAATATCATGGCTATTACTTTCACCAACAAGGCAGCAGGAGAGATGCGCGAGCGTGTTGACAAGATAGTAGGATTTGGTTCAGAGAGTATCTGGGTCACAACCTTCCATTCTACCTGTGTAAGGATCCTTAGAAGATATGCAGACAGACTTGGATATTCCAATAACTTCACGATCTATGACAGTGATGACTCTAAATCTGTGCTAAAAAATATAGTCAAGCAGTACAATCTTGAAACAAGAGACTTAAAGCTTAGACAGATTCAGAACACGATCTCGAAATGTAAGGACAATCTTGTAACAGCTAACTCATATACACTTTCAAGCGGTAATGATTTCCAGAAGCAGAAGATCGCAAAAGCTTATCAGGAGTACCAGATATCTCTGAAGAAGAATAATGCGATGGATTTCGATGATCTTATCATGAATACCGTAATTCTTTTTCGTGAGAATAAAGATGTACTTGAAAACTATCAGGAACGATTCAAGTATATTATGGTCGATGAGTATCAGGATACCAATAATGCCCAGTTTGAGCTTATAAGACTCCTTGCAGACAGATACAAGAATCTGTGCGTTGTAGGTGATGATGACCAGTCAATCTATCGTTTTAGAGGCGCCAACATCAGGAATATTCTTGATTTTGAAAAGAACTATCCGGATGCAACAGTAATAAAGCTCGAGCAGAACTACCGCTCTACTCAGAACATCCTTGATGCTGCCAATACTGTTATCAAACATAACAGAAGCAGAAAAGAAAAGGCGCTTTGGACTGATGAGGGTGAAGGCTCTAAAGTGAGATTCTGTGAGTTCGAACAGGCACCGGAAGAAGCCAATTTTATTGCTGATGACATCTCTAATAAAAAGAGACAGGGCAAGCTCTCCTACTCTGAGACTGCAGTTCTGTACAGAACAAATGCCCAGTCAAGACTTATAGAAGAGCGATTTGTAATGTATGGTATCCCTTACAATGTTGTAGGCGGTACCAACTTCTATGCAAGACGTGAGATCAAGGACCTTCTGGCATACCTTAAGACAATCGATAATGGAAGCGATGAACTTGCTGTTCGTCGTATCATAAATATTCCCAAGAGAGGAATAGGTGCTACAACTCTTAATAAGATTGCTGATTATGCAGGCACACATGATATGAATTTCTACGATGCCATCGCTCATGCAAACGAGTTCATCACAGGTAAGACTGTAGACAAGCTCCATGACTTTGATCTTATGATCAAGGCATTCAGGGCCAAGCAGAAGATGATGAGTCTTGAAGAACTCATACATGATGTAATAGATGTCACTGACTTCGAGGAATACCTTAAGAGCCTTGAAGAAGATGATGAGAACAATGGAAGCCAGGACAATGACAGAAGACAGAACGTTCAGGAACTTATAGGTAAAGTCATATCCTATGAGGAAAAAGCTGATGAGCCTACTTTGTCAGGATTCCTTGAAGACGTAGCTCTTGTAGCAGATATAGATAATGTTGCAGAAGGTGATGAGAGAGTCCTTCTTATGACACTTCACTCTGCAAAGGGACTTGAATTTGAGCACGTATACCTTGCCGGGCTTGAAGAGGGTACGTTCCCAAGTTATATGACTATCAATGCAGAGGATTCCGATCCTATGGCTATGGAAGAAGAAAGACGTCTTGCCTATGTCGGAATCACAAGAGCCAAAAAAGAGCTGACTATATCCTGTGCTCATAGACGTATGGTCAGGGGATCATTTGAATCTCTTGCTGTCAGCAGATTTGTAGATGAGATACCGGAGAGACTTCTGGACAGGTCAGGATCGAGCGTGATGCCTTCATTCCTCTTTGAAGGCGGCGATACAATAGAAGATGATGATGACTACGACTATGATGCTGATGCATATATGCCAAGTTCTAGAGGTAATAATACCCGCAGGACCTTTGGCAACTCCAGTGGATATTCGGGTTCATCATATACTAGAGCTGATTATGCAGACAGATCCTATGGTCACAAGAATTTCAGCTCAGGAAGTGCTTATAACAGCGCTGCCAATACCAGTTCAAGGCTTGGCGGATTCAAGAGTAATGCCAATGACAGATCTTCTGAGAAAATAGATCATGTTCCCGGCAGCAGTATATACGGCCCTGTAGGTAAGCCCAAGGCGACTATCGGCAGAAAGCCTGCGGCAAGAACACCTGTCTCCAAGCCCTTTATAGCAGGAGCTGCCTCATCTCATAAGAGCGCCGGCAAGGGAAGCCTTAACGGTATCTCTAAAGGCCTTCAGAAGCCTTCATCACTTGATTATAAAGAAGGCGACAGAGTAAGCCATATCAAGTACGGCGAAGGCGTTGTAAAAAGCATAGAAGATGGAGCTCGCGATTATAAGGTTACGGTTGAGTTTGATGATGCAGGGCAGAAGATAATGTTTGCAGCCTTTGCAAAATTAAAAAAGCTTTGAAGAGTAAGAACAAGCACGTAACTTTGTGGTACAATATAACGTAGTAGGTCCTTTGCAATACTATATAATGTTATTATGAAAGGGGTCGCATATGGATAGACTTGATGAAGTATTGGAACTTAAAAAGCTCAATGAACTATTAGGACACAAGGAAGAAAAGGAAGACAAGTTTCCAAAGACTATTCTCTGGATTCTTGCACTTATAGGTGTTATTGCTGCTGTGGCTGCAATAGCATATTGTGTATATCGTTATCTGACACCTGTTTATGATGACGATTTTGATGATGATTGGGACGATGATTATGATTTTGATGATGATCTTGACCCAATCGCTGTAAAGGCAGCAGCTAAAGCCGCTAATGAGGCTAGCAATGTATAAGGCGCTTCAACACGAGTGTTGAAACGCTAGACGGCGACATCTTCGATGTCGACGTCCAATAATAGAAATATTGACGGGAGCAGTGAGCCCTGGGGGGCGGCTGCTCCCGTTTTTGGGGCATGGCGCTGTTGGTTAAAGTGCATTGACAGTAATGCTGATTGCTAATGTATATTGATAAGATAAACATGGTTAAAGATGCGGATAGTTAATGTATACTGATAAGATAGATATGTTTTTACACTAAGAGTGTGGACAATACTCTTAGTAATAAGTTTGTAATTGGAGATTTATAATGAGAAAAAGGCAGATAATAGAAGGAACAGTTATAAGACGCGACTTCCCTAACAAGGGAATTGTCAGTGATCTTATAAAAGTATCAGCTGATGATGCAGTTGAAAATGAGAAGATGGAGGGTAACTGTGTTATCAAAAATACCCTTCCCGGGCAGCGCGTTCGAGGCATTGTAACTAAGAGCGGCAAGAACAGACTTGAAGCAAGGCTCTTAGAAGTATTAGAAGAAGCTCCTGATGCTATCGAAAGTCCATGTCCGCATTTTGGCATATGCGGAAGCTGCCATTATCTGTCTATGACTTACGAGCAGGAACTTGCCCTTAAAGAAGAGCAGGTCAAAAAGCTATTATCCGATGCCTTCAAAAGACAGGAGACAGAGCCTGTATGGGATGGCATCAAGAAGAGCCCTATACGATTTGAATACAGAAACAAGATGGAATTTTCCTTCGGTGATGAAGTCAAGGACGGCCCACTTTCTCTTGGTATGCACAAAAGAGGAAGTATGCATGATATAGTGACTGTTAAGGGATGCCAGATCATTGATGCTGATTACAGGAAGATACTGACATGTGTACTTGACTACTTTGCTGACAAGTACGCACCACTTTCAAATGAACCCGTTACTTTTTATCATACAATGCAGAAGAAAGGATACCTCCGTCACCTTCTGGTACGTAAGGCAAGAAAGACAGGCCAGATTCTTGTAGACCTTATAACTACCACTCAGGAAGAGCATGACCTTAATCCTCTTAAAGATGCACTTCTTTCACTTGATCTTGATGGTGAGATAGTGGGCTTTCTTCATACTAAGAACGACAGCCTTTCAGATGCAGTAGTAGACCAGGGCACAGATATTATCTATGGTCAGGACCACTTTACAGAAGAGCTTCTGGGCCTTAAATTCGATATAACTCCATTCTCCTTCTTTCAGACCAATTCGCTGTCTGCAGAGGTACTCTATGATACAGTAAGAGATTATGTCAGAGAAGGAATGAAAGAACAGGGCAGAGACAAGGCACATATCCTGTATGATCTCTACTGCGGAACAGGTACTATATCTCAGCTTATGTCTCCTGTTGCCGATAAAGTCATAGGCGTAGAGATAATCGAAGAGGCCGTTGAAGCTGCCAAGATTAATGCAAAGCGCAATAACGTTGATAACTGCGAGTTCATAGCAGGTGACGTACTCAAAGTATTAGATGAGATTGAAGAAAAGCCTGACTACATAATACTCGATCCTCCCCGCGATGGAATACATCCTAAGGCTCTAAGGAAGATCATAGACTACGGCGTAGACCGTATGGTATACGTATCCTGTAAGCCTACAAGCCTTCAAAGAGACCTTGTAGAGCTTCAGGCAGCAGGCTATCGCATAGAGCGAGCCTGCGCAGTAAATCAGTTTCCTTGCACTGTGCATGTGGAGACTGTAGTGTTGCTCACAAGAGTGAACTAATAGAAATCCTTGAATTTACGCACTTTTTCGAGCATTTCACGTTTGATAAGCGTGACAAGAATGAATGTAATAATGGAAAAGTGCTGTTTATAAAAATGGGCAAATGTATGATTAGCTTCCTGTATATGCGAAGTTAAAGTAAAATGAGCTTTTCTGCACTCAACCAGCGGTAGAGTTGCAGGAAATCAACCTACGGTTCGTGTAAAAATATGATGATACCGGCTATGCTTGAGTCATGAAAGGAGGTGCCCGATATGGATCAAATCAAAATTGGAAAATTCATAGCATCCTGCAGAAAGGAACAGGGCATGACTCAGGCAGTCCTTGCCGAGAAGCTCGGAATCAGTGACCGGGCGATATCAAAATGGGAGACTGGAAAGTCTATGCCAGATTCCGGGATTATGTTGGAGCTGTGTGAACTTCTGAAAATTAACGTCAACGAACTCCTGTCGGGCGAAAGAATTATGGCAGAAGCATATGACAAACGGGCAGAAGAAAACCTGCTGACAATGAGGCGAGAGGTTGAGGAAAAGAACAGACAGATGCTTAAGACGGAATACTGGATCGCGTTTCCTGCCGTCATTTCCGGACTGGTCATGGTGTTTGTGGCTTCATTTATAGAGATGCCAGTCTGGCCGCGAATTGCACTTATCGTGTTTGCTCTCATAATGATTTTTACGGTCGCTTTTATCGCCGTGGGCATTGAGCAAAAGGCTGGATACTATGAATGCCAGAATTGCCACCACAGATATGTTCCTACATACTGGCAGACAAATTTTGCTATGCACATGGGACGGAGAAGGTATATGAAATGCCCGGAGTGTGGAAAAAGAAGCTGGCAGAGAAAAGTTCTTACAAAAGAAGAGTAAGCAGACCAAGGCTCCTCGCTACTGATTAGGTTCAGTGGCAAGGAGCCTTTTTATGCTTAGATTTCGATTGTGATCCCGGACTTGAATTCCACGGTGAAGTGGTTGGCGAAGACAGTGATCTTCTCGATATGCTCCATACGCCTTCATGTGCCAAAAAGCAAGTTGACAGTGACACAGTGCAGAATTACAATGGTGTCAGAAAGCGAGGTGGCACAAAATGAAGATTACAACTCTTGATGAAGCCCTTGAAAGAATAAAGGAATTAGAAAAAGAGGTTGCCGAGCTTAAAGCGGAAAATGAAAAGCTTCGAAAGCGTAACTTCGGTGGTCGAAAAAAACATGATGAAGCTTGGATGGCAGCATACAATGATTTCATATTGAAGTATGAGAGTGGCATGACTCTTATGGAGATTGTGGCAGAGGGGGATGTCAGCAGAAGAACAGCCTATCGTTATCTGGCATATTATAAAGAACTGCAGAAAATTGTAGGAGATTCAAAAAGTGTTCAGAAATGAACATTTTAGATTTTAAGTTTAAGACGTAGAATCTTGAGGTCAAAAAATTTGACCTCAAGAATTGGAAAGGAAAATATGTACGATAAGAAGAAGGAAGTGGTCGGAAATACTGAAATAGTTCCAGTAGAAATCACAGAAGAACTCTTGAAAGAAAAACTATATGAAGTACGTGGTGTAAAGGTGATGCTTGATTCAGATTTGGCAGAAATATATGGATATGAAACCAAGAACTTTAACCGCCAGGTGAAGAATAATGCTAAAAAATTTGAGGGTGACGAGTTTATGTTTCGCCTTACAAAAACAGAATTTGATGAAATTTTGAGGTGCAAAAACTTCACCTCAAGTTGGGGCGGTTCGCGCTATACCCCTTATGCATTTACAGAGCAGGGCGTATATATGCTGATGACTGTTTTAAGAGGTGACCTTGCAATTAAGCAAAGTAGAGACCTAGTACGAACCTTCAAAAAAATGAAGGATTATATTTTAGGCAATCAGAATCTGATTGGACAGCGTGAGGTTATGCAGCTTTCAATACAGACCATGGAGAATACAACCGAGATTTCTAATCTTCGCATGAATCTTGGCTCCGTTGAAAAACAAATGTCAGATGTAATGGAACAGCTTGAGGATGTAGTTACTAAGTCAGAATTGGCGGATATGATGAATGGCTTTGTCAATAACGAGGACAATGGCTGGCTTATGTTTAATACCAAGTATTGCAGTGCAGATGTGGCTTATTCATCTATTTATAGCCAAGCAAAGAAATCTGTTTATCTGGTTGACAACTATATAGGTCTTAGGACGTTGGTGTTACTTAAAAATACACCAGGTGGAACTGAAATTAAAATATTCAGTGATAATATTGGAAGCGGTAAACTTCATAACGTTGAGTATACTGATTTTTGTAAAGAATACCCTAATATAAATCTTACTATGCAGCATACAGGTGGAATATATCATGACAGATTTATCGTTCTTGATTATGGAACCAAGGACGAACGCGTATTTTTATGTGGAGCGTCGTCAAAAGATGCAGGTGGTCGTATTACAAGTATTGTAGAGGATTTTGGAATAGATAAGTATAAACCTATGATAAAGCAGTTGTTGCAAAATAGTGCATTACAACTGACCTAAGAGGGGGGATAGTGAAGAAACAACAGAAATGTTATATCTAAATGAAGTATAAAGCATTGTAATAGCATGAAGGCTAAAAATTTTACATGGATTTTACATAACCATGTCCATACATTTTACTTTTAAATTCTATGGTAATAGGTGGCAAAGAATGACTTCATAAATGAGATTGCCAAAATCCGCACTGGTTGTGGGTTTTGTAAGAACATGATTTAAGATGTCATAGAATTTGAAAGGAATATGTATGGACATTTTTAGTGTATTAAATATGATTGGAGGCTTATCACTTTTTCTATACGGAATGAGTATTATGGGTGATGGCCTTTCTAAAATGGCTGGTGGTAAGCTTGAAACAATACTTGAATCGCTTACTAAAAAGCGGATTTTCGCAGTACTTCTTGGAGCGGGAGTTACTGCTGTCATACAATCTTCATCAGCTACTACTGTTATGGTGGTAGGTTTTGTAAATTCAGGAATTATGAAACTATCCCAAGCTGTAGGTATTATCATGGGTGCAAACATTGGCACCACAATCACATCGTGGATGTTATCTCTTACAGGGATAGAAGGAAGTACCATTTGGTTGAAGCTACTTAAACCTTCTTCCTTTTCACCGGTTCTTGCAGCTATTGGTATTATCTTTGTGATGACAAGTAAGGAAGAGTCCAAAAAGAAGGATGCAGGAGGAATATTACTTGGCTTTGCAATCTTGATGTTTGGTATGGAGACCATGAGTGGGGCAGTATCGGGACTTGCGGATAATCCTTCTTTTACCAAGATAATGACTGCATTTAGTAATCCGATCCTTGGAATGATAGTTGGCGCAGTTTTTACAGCGATCATCCAGAGTTCATCAGCTTCTGTAGGTATATTGCAGGCTCTATGCGCGACAGGTGCAGTTCATTACGCTGTGGCTCTGCCGATTATCATGGGACAGAACATTGGAACATGCGTTACATCGATTATCTCTTCCATTGGAGCAAGTAAAAATGCCAAAAGGGCAGCTATGATACATTTGTATTTCAATCTTATTGGAACAACAGTTTTTATGATAGCCTTCTATACAATAAATATATTTGTGGACTTTGCCTTTTTACAAAGCTCTGCTAATGCAGCAGGGATAGCCCTGATACACAGCCTTTTTAATATAGGTGCGACGATTTCCTTATTTCCAATTTCTGATGGCCTTGTCAGATTAGCAGAAGTTACGATATCCGGTGATAGTGAAAAAGAAGCCACTGAAGATAATAGTGTTTATATTGATGAGAGATTTCTTGAAAGCCCTGCTTTTGCCATGGAATTATGTAGGGCAAAAGTAAGAGAAATGGCAGAACTAGCTCAGAAATCAATTGTACTGGCGACAGAAGTTCTTTTGGATTATGATTCAGATAGTGTAAAAGAAGTTATCAGACTTGAATCAATAGTGGATAAGTATGAAGATGTGCTTGGATCATATCTTGTAAAGCTATCAACCAAAAATATATCAGCGGTAGATAGCAAGAGTATGTCGGTAATTTTACATAGCATAAGTGATTTTGAGAGAATTTCAGATCATGCCCTTGATATTGCACAATCGGCAAAAGAGATTCATAAAAAGGAACTATCTTTTTCCAAATCTGCAAGGCGCGAAATTGCGGCAATAAACAAGGCAGTGAGAGATATCTGCACTCTGACAGTAGATAGCTTTTGTAATGATGATAATAGTAAGGCTTCTCATGTTGAGCCGTTAGAGGAAGTGATAGATACTCTTACGAAGCGAATAAAAGAGAATCATATAAAAAGGCTCAAAAAGGGAAAATGTTCCATTGAGATGGGATTTATTCTTGAAGATATTTTGACAGGTTTGGAAAGAGTTTCTGATCATTGCTCAAATATTGCATTAGAGCTTATCACTATTTATGATAACGACTATAATACACATGGATATTATAAGAATTTTTCTGATGAAGAGAGAGCTTCTTTTTACAATGAATATGAGAAGTTACTAAAAATATATCCATTAACGAAGAAAGAAATAAAGAAATTAGAAAAGGCAGAGTAGGATAATGGCACTGATCTATATTATTGAAGATGATGATAGCATAAGGGAAATAGAAGAGTTCGCCCTTATGAATGCAGGGCACAAAGTGTTGGGATTTAACTGTGCAAAAGTTTTTTACAAAAAATAGAGGAAGTAATACCCGACTTATGTCTGATAGATATCATGCTGCCTGATGAAAACGGTAATGAGATTGTAAGGCATCTGCGAAGAAAAACGGACACTAAGAAATTGCCAATTATAATGGTAACGGCTAAGACATCTGAGCTTGATCTGGTAAAGGGCATTGAGGATGGGGCAGATGACTATATCAAGAAGCCGTTTTCTGTCATGGAACTAATATCAAGAGTCAAAGCATTACTTAGAAGAACTATAGCTGATGAATTGAAAGAATTATGCCTTGATGGACTCATAGTCAATAATGCTAAACATGAGGTCTCAATTGATGGAAAGCCGGTAGAATTAACATACAAAGAGTATGAGCTATTGTCGCTATTTATTACTAATAGAGGGATTGTGCTGACCAGGGAAATAATAATGGATGAGGTCTGGGGAACCGATTACGAAGGTGAAACAAGAACAATTGATATGCATGTGAAAACTCTTCGCAGGAAGCTGGGAGATTATGGTTCCAGAATAAAAACCATTAGAAATGTGGGCTATGTGATCGAATGAAAAGTAAAATAAATAAAAGACTAGCTGGAATTGCCGTTCTTGCGGTAATTGCCACAGTCGTAGGGATTACAATTATATATTATGGACTGTTTCAGAGACAGGTGAGGGCAGACTTATCTGTTAGTGCAAAGCTTTTAAGAGATACCCATTATTTTGAGTCGGTTAATATTGATACAGATGATATTGACCTGTCTACAGATATCGAAGAGCTTCGCGTTACATGGGTAGCAGAAGATGGAACGGTACTCTATGATAATGATGCTTCGGCCAAGCTTTTGACCAATCATAATGACAGACCCGAGATACAGGAAGCCTTTACTGATGGAGTTGGCGAGGCAGTTAGAAAGTCTGACACCATGAATCAGAATACCTTCTATTATGCAGTTTTGCTGGATAATGGAACGGTTCTTAGAGTTGCTACAAATGCGCAAAGTCTTTGGTCAGTATTTATGTCGGTGGCACCGATTATTATCCTTATCATTCTTATCATTATTACTATTTGTATATTAATTTCTCATTTACTAACAAGGCAGTTAATAAGACCAATTGAAGTAATGGTTTCAAATCTGGAGAATGCAGACTATGAATCACCTTACAAGGAACTTGATCCTCTATCTGAAATGCTAAGATCCCAGCATACAGATGTGCTTGCGGCTGCAAAAGCCAGACAGGATTTTACTGCAAATGTATCCCATGAGTTAAAGACGCCGCTTACAGCAATCTCCGGTTATGCAGAGCTGTTAGAAGGCGGGATGGTCTCAGAAGATAAGCAGAATCATTTTTATCATGAAATACGTAAAAATGCGGACAGACTCTTAGCACTTATCAACGATATCATCAAACTTTCAGAATTAGATAGGGTGGACCATGGGATAGCATTCGAGCAAATTGATCTGTATGAGGTGGCAAAAGAGTGCGTTAATGAATTATCAGTAAGTGCCAAGCTTAAAGATATTAGTATAGACATTGATGGTAAAGAAAGTTCTATACATGGCAACAGAGAACTGATAAAGGAACTTATTGAGAACCTGGTTCAAAATGCTATTAGATATAATAATCCTGGTGGAAAAGTGATGGTAACAGTTAATACTATAGATAATTCCACATGCCTTATAGTAAAAGATAATGGAATAGGAATTCCAGCAGCAGATCAGCAGAGAGTTTTTGAAAGATTCTATAGAGTTGATAAAAGCAGATCAAAAGCCACAGGCGGCACAGGCCTTGGACTTGCGATTGTAAAGCATATTGTTGAAATTCATGATGCTAAACTCCAGCTCGATAGCGCTCCGGGGGTAGGTACGACTATATCAGTTTTGTTTTAGTATATCTGGATCCATAGTCTTGTATTTATTCCTCATAATTTAAAAGGAGCTGTTCCTGAAAAAAAGGAGGATGCATCACCTTTAGAAGCCCAGTCATTTGACCAATTCCCAAGAACTTATATAGAAGTTGCTGAGTTCGACAGCCTTCATGATGATGGAGTTCTTCTTGCAGATAGGTTAAGAGAAGAAAAAAATTCCGGTAGAATTTCATAAATAAAATCCTTTCGGTTGTCGTAGGCTCCTCCCACTGCCCTTGGGCGGTGGGAGGAGCCTTGTAAATTCGTAGCTATTAACCTTGGTTCTCGATATATTTTTGTATAGTTGTTGAGGATACTTCGCCTATACTGCAAGCAAAATAACCATCTGACCAAAATATCTTATGCTTCCAGTAACACTTAGATAAAAAGTTTGGATATTTCTGCCATAGATAGTGTGTGGTCTGTTGCTTAATAAGCTTTACTATGTCGCATACTCTATCTGTAGTATCGTAACTTATCAGAAAATGTATATGGTCTTTGTCGGTTTCCATAGCTATAATGCCGTAACCTTTAGAATTACAGATATCATATATTTGCTGTTTAGCATCGTCAGCAATAGAGCCTTTAAGTATCTGTTTGCGGTACTTAGTGACTAGAACTATATGCACTTTTAGACTGTACTTGCGTCTGTTGCGATGATTATATCTGTTGTCCATAGGATGTATTTACGGCAAAGCTTCGATTTTTACAGCGACTCCATTATTGGTGTCGTAATCATCTACTATTAGCATTCTGTTATCAATTTCAACGTCATAGCCTGCATCTTGCAAAGCTTTGATTATTTTGTATTTAACTTGGTTTTCCTTGTAAAATCGCCTTACAAATAATTGATTTTCACTAATAAATATTGTATTATATATTTAGTGAAATAACAATGAGGTACACTATGGAACAGATGACAGTTACAGCTAAAATTCAGATATCTGTTAATGCAGACAGTAAGGTTTTTCTTGATGAAACCATGTCTGTTTATTCTGATGCCTGTAATTATGTATCTGACTATGTGTTCTGCACTCACGACCTAAAGCAGTTCTCACTTAACAAGGCTTTGTACTCTACACTCCGAGAAATGTTTGGACTCAAATCTCAGATGGCTCAGTCCGTATTTAAGACTGTCATTGCAAGATATAAGACCATCCTCGAAAATCAGAAAGAGTGGATTCAGCCATCCTTCAAAAAACCACAGTATGACCTTGTTTGGAACAGAGATTATTCCCTTACACAAAACTGCTTTTCAGTAAATACACTGAATGGACGTGTTAAGTTGCCCTATTTCGCTGAAGGCATGGCAAAATACTTTGATCACGACATCTATAAGTTTGGAACTGCCAAGCTTGTAAATAAGCATGGTAAGTATTTTTTGCATATCCCCGTAACCTACGATGTCGAAGAAAGTAATGTTTCTGACATCTGTAATGTCGTTGGTATTGACAGAGGTATAAACTTTGTCGTTGCTACTTATGACAGTAAGCACAAGTCTGGATTTGTAAGCGGTAAAGCCATCAAGCAGAAACGTGCTCACTATTCTAAGCTTCGTAAAGAACTTCAAATGTGTCAGACACCATCTTCAAGACGTAGATTAAAATCTATCGGTCAGCGAGAAAACCGTTGGATGCAGGATGTTAACCACCAGGTATCAAAGGCACTCGTTGAATCCAACCCGAAGCATACGCTCTTTGTTCTTGAAGATTTGTCAGGCGTTCGTAATGCTACAGAGCGTGTCAGAACCAAAGACCGCTACGTTTCCGTATCGTGGTCTTTCTATGACCTTGAACAGAAACTTATCTACAAAGCCAAGCAGAATCAGTCTACTGTTATTAAGGTTGACCCTCGTTATACGAGTCAGTGCTGTCCTGTATGTGGACACATTGAAAAAGCCAATCGTGATAAGAAATTGCATCTGTTTACTTGTAAGAACTGTGGCTATAAATCAAACGATGACCGCATTGGAGCTATGAATCTGTACCGCATGGGAATCAACTATCTTGAAGATAGTCAAGTACCTGATACAGTTACGGCAGAGTAAATCTTTGTCGTAAGGGGTGGTGTCAACCGTCCCATGATGCGACCCCACGGAAGTTACACCGACAAAATGTAGGAGTTATTGCAACGAACTACAGGGGAGTCGCAAGCCACGTACCTTTAGGTGCGTGGTAGTTGACGAAGTGAAAGGTTCTTGCCATGGCTATGAAGTGGCACTTGGTAGTAGAATTGTAAAGGATGCGCTAGATAGACGTATAAGCTGGATTCAGGCAGTCTATGCTTCTGTTTCATCTTCATGATGAAACAGAAGAAATGGTTAGGTGCACCGACAGGCGCACGAGCGCACTAATATTACTTTTTGAAATTCTTAAATGAAAGTGCCTTCTTAGGGCAGGCCTTAACGCATTCGCCGCAGCGTATACATTCAGCACTGTTGGCATTCTTTACAGGGTTAACGTTCATCTTGCAGACTTTAGAACATGCACCGCAATTAACGCAGGCACTGCCGTCAAAATGAAGTCTTAAGATACTAACCTTCTGGAATAGCGCATAAAAGGCTCCTAATGGACACAAGTACTTACAAAATGGTCTGTAGATGAAGATAGAAGACAGGATGCATACGATCAGAATAGCAAACTTCCATCTAAACAGTGAACCAATAGCTTCGCGCATACCACTTGCAAGAAGGACAAGCGGGATGCCGCCTTCAAGCGTTCCAACAGGACACAGGTACTTACAGAAAAACGGATCACCTGCTCCATAGCTGCTGCGATAGAAGAAGGGCAGCAGGAATACTAAAACCAGTAGAACAACATATTTAGTATATCTAAGCACCTTATCGATCTTTTCAGGAACCCTGATCTTGGGAGTTGGGATCATGTACAAAAGCTCCTCGATAAGACCAAAGAGGCACAGCCATCCGCAGATGAATCTTCCAACCAAAAGGCCGATAGTAGCCAGAAATCCTACTACGTAGAAAGCGAATTTCCTTCTTCGGGCGTCAAATAATGACTGCATGGCACCAATAGGACATGCGCCCAAAGCTCCTGGACATGAATAGCAGTTCATGCCGGGTACACAGAACCTTTTCAAAGGTCCTTCATAAATAGTTCCTTTTAAAAATCCCGGAATATAGCCATTAGTCAGAAGTCCCCAAACTGACTGAACAGCCTTCCTTATAACCTTATGTTTTTTTATATTATTAGCCAATTCCAATACACTCCATACATATATTTGCTGCCTTGCGATATACAGTCCTTACTTCTCCTCTGTATACGCCAAATATCAAGGAGGATACTGATGCGATCAGCAGGATCACTGTTACCCAGATGGGTACTTTTCTTTTATTGTCCATGTAAATCTCCAACGCACACAAGCAGCAACTAATTTTTTCCCACTCCTATATATTCTTGATTGAAGTGTTCAAGAATAAAAAAGTAATGGACAATTAGTTGCTGCCGGTTTTATTTTATGATTCTATTATTTTATTACAATTAGTTTACAGCTGCCAGAGCTTCCTCGATGTAAGCTTCCCACTCTTCCTTACTGTGAGAACCAACAATAGGACTTGTAAGAAGACGTCCTTCGGAATCAACAAAGAATGTAGTAGGATATGCTGTAAGCTGAGCATAAGTTCTGAGCTCAACACTTGCGATGAGAATAGGATACTCAACACCTGTATCTTCAATGATATCCAGAGCATCAAGAACGATATCTTCCTGATAGTTGCCTTCTGAATCATATACATCGCAGGTCATACCAACGATCTCAAAGCCCTGATCCTTGTATTCCTGTTCAATCTCAGCAAGATAAGGCATCTCATTGATGCAAGGTCCGCAGAAAGTGCCCCAAAAGTTGATCATTGTTACCTTGTTGGAAGAAATATAATCGCCGGATTTAACAGTGTTGCCATCAAGATCTGTTAATTCAAAATTAAGAAGAGCTTCGTTGTCGAAGTCATCTGCTCCAAGAGCTTCTGGAATAAGGAAATCAACAAAAGTGATATTATCGATCAGCTCTGATGAATATGATAAAAACTCAATGTACTCAGCTTTTCTGTCTTCATCAAGATCAGCCAGAACGTTTTCATCAAAGTATGATGAATCACCTTCATACCAGGTATCTTCTCTATAAGCATAGTAGTTAAATCCTCCATTGCTGCCAAGATCAGCAACAACGTCTGTAGTGATGCCATAGTCCTCATAGACAAGATCCTCAACATTTACAGGATTGACATCTGCTTCGAGATCAACAATCTCATATCCTGTGTTATCAGGGTCATCCGGATTGATCCAGTAAATACTTGCATATCCAAACTCATCAGTTACAGAACCTCTGATACCAATACTGTCAGCCTTGTCCTTGAGCTCTTCAGGAACCTCGATCACAACACCAAGACCTGAAAGATCAATCTGACCATCAACTACACTGGCAGTAAACTTTCCATACTTCCACTGAGGAAGATCTGAAGCCTCTTCGACTGACGCTGAGCTGTCTGCTTCGTTTGCAACAACATCAGAGCTACTTTGAGTACTAGCAGCTTTTACATCACTCTCGTTGGACTCGTTTCCGCATCCTGTGAGCGCAGCCGCAGCTATAGTGCCTGTAAGAACTAGTGATATTATTTTTTTCATAATAGTTTCCTCCTGCCCGAATTTAAGACTTATTATCGCACCAACACTGGGATTTGACTACAATAAAATAATATATATTAGTTATAAGTTTTAGCTATAACAGATAAACATAACCCATTCATCGTCTCAAAACACCCTTTTGTCAAGTTCTGCGAAAGCATATCAGAAGCTGGCGAACCTGAGATAAAGCGAGTTACATATGTAGATCTTGATGGTCAAAATGGCAAGGAACTTATCCTTGATCTTGGAACTAATGCAGGCGTATATCTGATCCTGTCGCACATTGACGGTAAGTACTATGGAAATATGACTACTACAAGGTGTTTCGAAGAACTTCAGAATGATGGAACATATAGGGGAAGCGGCGGAGCAGGCGATTCCTATTACATGAGAGCGACAATCTCTACAGAATCCTATACAGAAGAATACATTGCCGAGTATCATGACGGTGTATTCACAATCGATGGCGAAGAAGTAGATGACTATGAAGGATGGCTTTCTGAGAATTTCTCAGATCCGGCTTATTGGTGGGAAAAGAACTAACTAACATATGGAAAGCTTGTTATAAGCATTTATTATTTATCTCCATAATGTCCACGACAGTGTGAGATGCAGATACGTCCATACATTGTGTAAAACTTAAAATTTTTGTATAATACGTTGGCGCGTATCAATAATTTTGACGCGTAAAAAGATTTTAAATCGGGGAGAAAATTAAATATGATAGAAACAATTTATGAAGAAAGATACAGGGGAGAAGGATTATCACCAGAGAGTGCACATTTTCTAAGCAGTTGGCTCATGATCCTATTTGGGCTATTCATACTGAATACTATTGCATCCATACTTAGTAGTGAAATAATCATAACTTCTCAAGATCTTTTAATTGTAGGCAATATTATAAGTTTTATAGTATCCATTGCCTATGGACTCATTCTTTTAAAAATCTCGTCTAAGGAAGAAAAATACCGTATAGCAGGCTATTGTTTTCTAGTAACTTCAGCAGCAGATGCTATTAAGCTTATCCAGATTGCTGCATCGGGGGCTTCTGAAGATGTTGATTTTATAGCCTTTGGATTTATTATCTCGCTGGTTTCCTTAATAGCGGAGCTTATTGGTAATTATAGTGAATTCACCGGTCATTCTAACGTACTTGAAGGAGTGGATGACGAATTATCAGAAATGTGGCTACGGTTATGGAAGTTGTATATAGGTTCTTTGATCGCTATGCTGTGTAGCATTATTCTAGCGTATGTTGTTGGTATGCTTCTGATCATAGGTGCAGTAATAGTAATCTTCATTGTAAGCATTATGAAAATCGTCTATATCTATCAGACATCGAAAGCATTAGACGAATACAATAAAAGACTTAGAAGTGAAGTATGAACTGACCGTATGGAATAGAAAAGGCGCAGGTTCACTGCGCTTTTTTGTTGTAGACTTGTTTCATTTTTAGGTTATTATCTTTTGGGTTCCGGATCAGGTTCCGGCCCTTCTCACTAGAAAAAACGATCATGGCTGACATCCATCCCCTAAAACCCACCTTTCATCAGAAAACATGCAAATATATCCCCATCCCGTGGTATCATTCATATATGCGTTTTAATGGAGGTCAGTGACAAGTATGAAAAGAAAAATAGTAGTAGCATGTATCCTCGCGCTCACACTTACAGGATGCGTCAATACGGATCTGTCGATGAATGACGATTCTACTGAGGAAGCAAGCAAAGAGAATGCAGCAGGTGAAGAGGATAGCAAGTCATCAGATGATCCATCTGATAAAAAAACAGAACAGACTGATGAAGAGGAAGATGAGACTTCCGAAGAGACAGATGAGGCAGAAGAATCTTATTCAGGCGATGGGTATCAGGTAGTAGCATTTGATGAAAACTCCATGAAAGTAACCATGGAGCCATTTGGCGAAGTTGAACTCATACCGCTTATCGATAAGGACGCAGGCAAGTGGTCTTCATTCAAGATAATGCAGGACGATACAGAACTTGCACAGGTGTATTATTCCCGTTATCACTCTCCAAAGGAAGATGATACATATTATGATGAGATTAGTGAAGTTGGAATATGCGACATCAATTTTGATGGTATCTCAGATGTAGTTGTAGTCGGAGATACTCAGGAAGGAGAGATGATCCAGATCTGTACCGGAGAGTATGAGGATTATAGTGATAGTTATAACTATAATACTTTTAATAAACCTGAAGCTATTGAGGACTATTTTGGAAGTGACTTTTCAGCAGCTGCAACTATAGCTTTTCTGACAGATGGACATCCCGATGGACAGTTCGACTCATATCAGGAAGCATATGAGATGATCGCCAGCAGATACTGCTTCGGCCATGACTATGCAGATTATGAGTATAAACTCATATACTTTGATGATGATGACGTTCCGGAGCTTGTGATCGATTATCCGGGCTACAGTGTCAGCATGTATACCTTCGCAGATGGAAAACTAATACTTTCCATAGATGACTGGGGCTACGGCGCAGGCGGTAACGGTGGTTACGACTACTATCCTAAAGCAGGTCTTGCAGTAAATTATAATACAGATTATGCTGGAGCAATTCTATATACCTATTACATGAAGATGGATGAAAACTACAAAGTCTCGGTGGCATATTCAGAGAAATACTATAACTATGAGGATAAAGATGGAGACGGAGTGCCTTCAGATGATGAACTTGATGATTGGTCTGAAGATTATGAAGGCAAAACAGAGTATGAGTGCTACACAGGTGAAGACCTGACACAGGACGAGATCGTAGACAGGATCAGTGATCTGGTCAAAGGAACCGGAGATGAGATAGATGGTCTTAGCGGCGATGAAAACCTGATAGAGCTCAATGATGAACTGACAGCACCTAGCTGGAAGGTTACAAAGCTTGAAGGAGAGGAAAACAGTTTTACTGTAGGCGGAGAGGAATTTGAACTTTCGGTAAATGTACCCGAGGAGTATTATAAAGAATTCATTCTTTCAAATGGCGACTCCCAGTACCAGAAAAAAATATTATGTAATACTGAAAACATGTTTTTAATAGAAAAAGCAAATGGAAAGAGCTATCTGTACATAAACATATTAGACGAGGGTAACAGCGACACATTGTATGTATTTGATCTGAACAATACCAAGATAAGCGAACCACGCATATATGAAGATTACTCTTTGTTCTATAATGACATCACAGATGCAAACAGTTTTGTACTTCTTAAAGCTGAGGATATCTTTGGCAGGTCTGTAGTTAAGAAGACTTTTACAGTTGGATTTGACGGCATGCCTGTTAGCGTTGATAAGTTTGAGTACTACGTAGGCATAGATTCTATCAATCCCGGCAATCCTGTTGGACAAACAGGTGAGACTATCGTGACCAAAAAGGAGATGACTTTAGATTCATCTGACGATATTGACAGTGAGTATTATTGGACCGAAAAAACTATTCCTGCAGGATCAAACCTTACACTGTACAAAACAGACGGAGAGACATATGTCGATCTTATCACCGATGATGGAGTAGGCGTCAGATTCAATATAGAAGATGGCGTTATATGCGGCGAGTATACAGTAGGTGACTTTGAGGATGTTCCGATGTTTGGCTGAGGAAGCGCCATGAACATATTGACATGACAGAAGGAAATAATTATACTTGAGTTTAACTAAATAACGATTACATATTTACGGTAAAGCCAGAGCGATCTGGTGACACAAAGCTATAGGGACTCTCAGAGTCAGCCAGTTGCATGTAACACGAGTAATGGGCATTGCAGCTGTGCAGTGCCTTTTTTATTACCTTTTGGGAAAAGAGATAGAGGATAAATACATGAGAATAGCAAACTTCAAGATAAACAGAATATTGGCGATGCTCATTATTATAGGACTGATAAGTAGCCTGCCGGGATTAACACTTACCAAAGCCCATGCCAAGAGCGACATACCGGCTTATACAGGAAGTGCATCAGTAGTCCTAAACGGCAATATACCAACCTTCGCAGCATCCGATATCACCACAGTATCATACGAACAGTATGGAGCACTTGATAGCCTTGGAAGATGTACAACAGCTGTAGCATGCATAGGTCAGGACCTCATGCCTACAGAGCCCCGCGGATCAATCGGAACTGTAAAGCCTACAGGTTGGAATCAGAACAAGTACCCAGGACTCGTTGACTCAGATCCGCCATATCTCTACAATAGATGCCATCTTATAGGCTACCAGCTCACAGGCGAGAATGCTAATGAGAACAACCTTGTCACAGGCACAAGGTACATGAACGTTGATGGTATGCTTCCATATGAAAACATGGTTGCGAATTACATAGAATCAACCGGTAATCACGTAATGTACAGGGTTACACCTGTATTTGAAGGCAATAACCTCCTGTGTACAGGAGTTCAGATTGAAAGCTACTCCGTAGAAGATTCAGGACAGGGAATCTGCTTCAACGTATTCTGCTACAACGTACAGCCGGGAGTTAATATCAATTACGCAGACGGCAGCAACAGCGCTATAGACGGATATGTTCTTATACCAAATGATGTGACAGAAGAAGATGTAACCAGAAGCACTACAGACCAGACCACGCAGCAGTATAGCTACGTTGTTAATACAAATACTAAGAAATTCCACTATCCTACATGCAGCAGTGTCAGCGATATGAAGGAAAAGAACAAAATGTATTATGAAGGAACGAGAGATGAGCTTGTAAATCTTGGGTATGATCCTTGTAAGCGGTGCAATCCATGAGAATGAGTAATTAGATGATGATAAAGTGTAAATTAATCAACGCAATTAACTAAAAAATGCTATAATTATATACGGAGGAGCGATAGCTCCTCCATTTTGCATTTACAGATAAACTTACGAGGAAGAACATGACCATAAAAGAAGACGAAGAAAAATACCTCATGATTTTCTGATGTACAAACAATGAGGATTTCATATGATTACAGCAAAAGAAGTATAAGAAATAAATACAAAAGACATTTTGAGTGTAAATAAAAGTTTTCATAAGTATTATTTTATTTTGAATACTTTGCATGGATATTTCATATCTGATAATTACAAAATTGTGGCATCACTCGTATATTATCGAATGAGGAATTAGAGTATGGGCATACTAAGAGATGCAGCTGTCAAAATTGCTAAAGATACGTTTGTATTGTTCGGAACAAGCGCAATTATAGCAGCCAAAGATCAACATGATCGAAAAAAGGAAGAAGAATCTGAAAAAAAGGAGGAGAAGATCAATAAAAGATTTAAATTGACTTCCTTTTTTAGCAAATATAAAAACCATTTATTAGCTATTTGTCATGAGAATGATGAAGATACGAAAACTTATGTGTTCTCAACTGCAGATAATAAGATAGAATTCTTTACAAGCTGCCCAGATAATTTCAATGGAATATTATTTTATGATTATGATGAAAATGTGATTGGTAGCGTGGTACTTGATAATCCTGATAAATCGGGCTTTTTATTTCACAAGAAGTATTCGCGGAATCTTATTTTATATATTGGAAAACGGCAGGTAGGAACAGTGGAGATTGTTATAGTTGGGAAAAGTAAGAGAATAAAGGTTCATTCAGATTTGTGGGATGTATGGCTAAACGCTAGAGATAGTTCCTTTGAGTCAGAGAAAGAGTTTAAGATAAAGCCAATGGATCTTTTTTCGAAGACAGCCTACCAGATTGGATTTAACGATGAAAGTAAAAGTCTATTGCTTGCGTTAACATTCGTTGCAGTCAATGAAGCTAAATGCATTATTAAAGATGTCAGATAGATTTAAACTCTGATACGGAGGGGTAATATGTCATATAGTGCTGATACATACAGGCATCATTTAGATAAGTGCGCATTTGATGCACTAAGTAAATTTCCAAGGTTCGTAAAGCTGTGTGAGGCGTATTCAGCCAATTATACAGAGATAATGGCTAAAATTCAAAATATGTCTGAACTTGTAAGACTTGGTGATAAGCAGATGCCGAAAGTATATAAGCTGCTTCCGCCTATATGCGATAAATTAGGTATTGATATTCCCGAGTTCTATTATATAAAAAGTGGGGATATGAATGCCTATACAGGTGGAACTACAAAGCCTTTTGTGATTGTTACATCAAAGCTAGTTGATGAGCTTAATCCGCAGCAACTATCAAGCATAATAGCCCATGAATGTGGACATATCGCTTGTAAACATAGTCTATATCATTCGATGGCTGAAAATCTTGTTAATGGGGTAGATAACAGCCCACTTAGATTATTTCCTGCTGTGAGAAAGCTGATTACTCCAAATCTTGAAAGAGCATTGCTGTTTTGGGACAGATGTAGTGAATTGTCTGCTGACAGGGCAGCTGTATTATGTGATGGCGGTGATGAGGCTTTAATTGACAGTCTTCTTAAGATTAATGGATACGGAGATGATATCAACAGACATGAGTTTGTTAAGCAGGCGCTTGATCTCAAGGATTTTATTGATGAAACCAAATCTGCTAAGGCTTTTCAGCAGATGTTGGATCAGTGGAATAGCCATCCAAGACTTGCTACCAGAGTATACGAAAGTCATACATGGGCTGAATCTGAAGAATTTTATAAGATTCTTGATGGTTCATATAATATTCCAGAAGAAGAAATTGAAGAAAAGGAAATAGTGGCTGCCAAAATAACTGTTTCAGCTGCTGATACAAACAGTAATGAGGTGCCACTTCCTGAAGGAATAAATCTTGATACAGAGCTGGAAAGGATTAATTACAAGCTGGAAAAGTACAATAATCGTGCAGATGGAACAGACTATGCATTTGCAGTAATTAGTGGTATTTATTCAGGAATTATTGATGCATTGTTTGTGGGGCAGTGTAGTATAACTCCAGAAGGAATTGGATTAAATCATAAGCAGGTCAATGAATTTATTCAAAAATATGCAAAGGCGAGAGGATTTAAAAATGACAGATTAAAAGATGCAATCGTTGATCTGGAGAAGGCTTTTAAGGTTGCACAGGATAATGTATGGAAGGGTGCTGGTATAGGAGTTTCTGCGAGTAATCACCATCTTGCTGATCTTGCACACCATCCTACGCCGCTTGGACTTATGTCCGCTATAATAGTTCAGTTTCTAAGGATAGGAACGTTTGTTAATAAAGAGGGTAAGTGGCATTTTGTTTTAGCAAAGACAGACGTAGGTGATATTGTTGAAATTCTTTCTCCTGCTATTATAACAGGAATACTTAACTGGCTTGTTTCTTTGGCAGAAAAAACATATGAGGAAGAAACAGATCAGGAAGTTCCTAAAGCGCTTCATGGCATTGTTCATGTTGTTGCATCAACGCCTCTGATCATAGAGATTGCTAAGTGTGCAGATAACTGGTTTGGCCATCTTGTTAGTGATATGGGTGGTTCGAAGAATACTGCCGGTGGAGGAATGGGAATACCTGGTATATTTGTTTCCTTGCTATATGAAATATCGGGACTTCCAATTCTTAAAGACTCGGGGCTGCCTGCTTTTGTTAATGATCTTTATGAACATCAGAAACTTGACCTACGACATGAGCTATCTATATACAAGAATCTTGGAAAACAGGTAATACCAGTTGCCTTAAATGAGATTGTTGTAAGATTAGGCTTTTTTATTAATCATCTTGCAACCGAATATGCTGACAATGGAATAGCTAATATCAGATGGAACAGAGTCGTTCCATTTGGAAACAGATCGGTAGATAGAATGATGATGATCGCAAGCATGACTTTTAACATTGCAGACACTGCAGATGCAGCGCTTCATGCCGGAATTGAATCATGTGGTAACTGGGTTCTTTTTGCTGGATCATTTGTTACAAGATACAACTATGTCGGTGCTGGCAGAGCTGCTCTTGCTATAGTCAAAGAGATATCGAACGAGAAGAAAGAGGCAGAGCTTATTCACCTTAAGCTCATTCTTACAGAAGCCAAAACAATTGATGTTATAGATCAGATAAGAATGTATCGAGATGCATTGGAAAAGAGAGTATCAGACTATTTGGCTGAAGATCTTAAAGCATTCCTGACTGGCTTTGATTATATGAATGAGGGATTTAAAACAGGTAATTCTGATCTTGTTATAAAAGGTAATGTGGTAATTCAGCGCGTGTTAGGTCGGGAGATCCAGTTTGCTGATCAAAAGGAATTTGATGAACTGATGGATTCTGATGATTCAATTATCCTATAACATAGTGAGGAAGTGCACATGGAGAAAAATGTTAATAATCTTGATATTGCAAAGAAGTTAGATACCACGATAAATTGCATAGATGATCTGCCGTTTTCAGCTATATCTCCTTTTAATGCTGCAAAGATCATTTATTACATGATGACAGTTGATGGAGAAATAGAAGAAAGAGAAGCAGAGAAGTTCAACCTGATAGGAAAGGAGTTGGATCCTGATTTTGTAAATCGAAGGGACTATATTGTTAAGGCTTGTAAGAAGAATCTTGATAAAGCAGGTGATGGCGAGGACTATTATGAGGTTGTACAAAACGGCGTTGAAGAAGCACTTCTTTCTAAGCAGGTATTTGATAAAGGATATGTTCCTTCGAAAATGCTGGTGTGGGATCTACTTGCACTTGTCTATAGTGACAATTCTTATAATGATTTAGAGAAGAAGCTGATGATATACATAGTAAATAAGTTAAAAATCGCCAAGGATGTTTTTCTTGAAATGGAGAGCAGCTATCTTACAGTCAATGATCTTGAAAGAGAACTGGAATGGATTAAATCCACTAACAGGCCTTATCTGACGATTGATGCACAAGTAAAAGAAATTGAAAGACGGGAGCAGGTTATTTACGAGAGCATAAAAGCGCTCATTCTTCTGTAGGGAGGAAGGTATATGCCATTACCAATACTATTTATAGGAATAGCAGCCGTTGCAGGAAGCTTGGGAGTTGGAAAGACTATTAAGGCAGGGGTGGATTCATATACTGCCAAGGATATAAACAAGAAGGCCAATCAGATTGTTGAGGAGTCGACAGATTATCTTAATTGTCAGCGTTTTGCATGCGGAGATTCTCTAAAACAACTTGGAATTGAAAAGGTATATATCCTGAATAATAGCATGAAAGAGTTTCTGGATACCTTTACAAAGATAAAAAATGTTGACTTTAGAGAGTCTGAGGGCTTGCTTGAGTTAAGTAAGATAAAGCTTGATGAGAAGAACTTTACAGAGCTTAAGCAACTAGTGAATTTTGCAGTATCACTTGCTGGTGGCGGCGTTGCCGGGGCAGCAGGAGGTGCTTTGACTGCATTTGGGGCTTATGGCGCTGCGCAGGCATTAGCATGTGCTTCAACTGGAACTGCGATAGCATCCCTTAGCGGAGCTGCTGCAACCAATGCTACCTTAGCTTTCTTTGGCGGAGGATCTTTAGCTGCTGGGGGCCTGGGAATGGCGGGTGGTGCTGTTGTACTTGGCGGTCTTGTTGCAGGTCCGGCACTTCTTGTTATGGGCTTTGTTGCTGGTGCAGCAGCTAAGAAGAATCTGGATAAGGCTAAAACCAACCGTCTTGAAGCCATACAGCTTGCAGGTCAGCTTGATACTGCTTCTAAACAGTGCGAAGCGATAAGACGCAGGACTTATATGTTTCATAATCTCTTGGCAAGACTTGATTCCTACTTTCTTCCATTTATATACAAAATGGAAGATATAGTTGGTGCTGAAGGAGATGATTATAGCAAGTACTCAGATGAATCAAAGAAATGCATAGCATCGTGCGTGAGCTTGGCTGTATCCATTAAGACAGTTCTGGACACTCAGATACTTACAGACGATGGTATTCTTAGTGATGAATCGTCAGATATTGCAGTTTCTACGGAACGTTTTTTGGAAACGTTTGCGGTTGTGTGATACAGCATATCGAGGAATCATTGCTTTTCTCCTTGTTGAAACATGTAGATTTCTATGAAAAAAATAGGCAAGTATTTGAATGACTCTGATTGCGGTATCGGCGGCAAAGGTAACTGACCTCCTTTTATGGATTTGAAAGAGATTATTTGTATTAGCAACAGTAAAGATATATCACAAATAACTGAGAAGCATGAGTTTTATGAATCAACAGCGTTACTAAAAATTGTAGTATACTTATTATAGTTGCTTTACAGAAAATCTAAGACTGGAGCAATTATATGAACAATTCTGAAGCTACCAAAGAAAACCTCTATGTCATAACCAATCATAAATTCCCCAGCGACAGCTACGGAGAAGATGATTATCTTGGCAACTGGCCGATGCTTTATATCCTGGAAAATGGAGATAAGGTCTATATTGGCGAGTCTACTAATGTTGCGGAGAGAATGAAGCAGCATTATAACAACAAGGAAAAGCGCGAATTTAACAAAGTTCATTTCATATATTCCGGCAGATTCAATCAGTCTGTAACTTTCGATTATGAGTCTAAGCTGATCCAATTTGTTTCTGCTGATGGTAAGTATACTATTACCAACAAAAATGATGGTATTGCTAATAAGAACTATTTCAGCAAGCCTGAATATGACGAGACCTTTGAAGCGTTATGGAATAAATTAAGGTCTTATAATCTTGCTGAGCACACGCTTGAATACATCAAGAACAGCGAGTTCTACAAATATTCTCCTTTTAAAGAACTAAATAAAGATCAAAAGATCCTTGCTGACAATATCATCAGAGAGATAAGAGAAGGTAAGGAGCTACCCATAGTAGTAGAGGGTCGACCAGGCACTGGTAAGACAATTGTCGCAGTTTATCTGATGAAGTATTTAAGGGATTATGAGGATGAGAAGACTCATAGATTCCCTTTCCGTGAAAAGAAGATGGGGCTTGTTATTCCTCAGACATCGCTTAGGGCTACGCTTAAGAGTCTTTTCAAAAAGATAGAAGGACTTGCTGCCAAAGATGTAATAGGTGCATCAGAAGCGGTAAAGGCTGGGGAGTGGGATATCCTTTTTGTAGACGAAGCACAGAAACTTCAGGTAAGGCGTAGTATCGTTGGATATCAGGCTTATGATAATAACAATAAAAAGCTTGGACTCCCAAGTGATGCAACAGAGCTTGACTGGATACTTAAGATCTCTAAGACTCCGGTTTTCTTTTTTGATCCGGATCAGTTATCAGGCCCATCGGGTACAACTATCGAGGTATTTCAGGACAAAGTGAAGATGGAGCTTTCAAGAAGAAGGCGTATGACTGCGTATCTGACACATTTCTTGAGAATGCAGATGCGTGTCAAGGGCGGAGAGGAGTATATCAACTATGTAAATGATATACTTCATAATGTTGATGTTCCAAGGAAGACATTTGACGATTACGATTTTAAGATTTTCACACACTTTGCTGATTTTAATAAAGAGCTCTATGTCAAAGAAAAAGACATGGAACTTTGCAGGATGCTTGCAGGCTATGCGTGGGAGTGGAAGACCAAGAATGACAAGACTGCATATGACATAGAAATCGAAGGTGTCAAAAAGAGGTGGAATCATTGCCTTAATAACTGGATTAATAGCGATGGAGCGCTTGATGAAGTTGGATGTATTCATACAAGTGCAGGATATGACCTTAATTACGCCTTTGTAATTCTCGGGAATGATATTAAATACGATGATGAAAAGGGTAGGATCTATGTAGATAGGTCCAATTATTATGACAAGCGTGGAAAGCAGTCGGCTTCGGATGAGGAACTGGATCTGTATATCAAAAATATATACTATGTTTTGATGACAAGGGGAATCAGGGGGACTTATCTGTATGTATGCGATGAGAAGCTTAGAAACTATTTTATGAAATACGTGGAGGAGTTTTGACAGCTATGGATTTTGAAGAGGTTAAGAAAGAGGTACTGAAATTCACTAAGGACAGGGACTGGGATCAGTTCCATACTCCTGAGAATCTTGCTAAGAGTATTTCAATAGAGGCAGCAGAGCTTCTGGAGTGTTTCCAGTGGAGCCCGGAATATGATAAGAAGGCTGCGACTGAAGAGCTGGCAGATATCATGAATTACTGCATTCTTATGGCGGATAAGATGGGCGTTAATATTGAAGATGCCATTATGGATAAGATTCAGAAGAATGCGGCTAAGTATCCTGTAGAGAAGAGCTATGGGAGTAGTAAGAAGTATACGGAGCTGACTTGATAAGGACTAGGTACCTGCCCGCTTTTTACGGGGCATATACAAGGCTGGGGCATATTGATATGTCACAGGAAGAATTAACTGATTTGCTGGGAAGTAATGATGTTACAGTGATGTTGAAATAATGGAGATATAAATTGTTAGATGAAGGTAGTAGCTTGCCTATACAGGGCGTAAGCATTAATTGGGACAAAATAGATGAAAATAGCTATCTGCGCAGGATAGATGCAATTAAGGATTTAGATTATCTTGCCTTTAGGAAAAACATTACTATATTTGTGGGTGAGAATGGCAGTGGTAAATCTACTATGCTTGAAGCTATTGCAGTAAATTATGGATTTAACCCTGAGGGTGGCACCAGGAACTATAGTTTTTCAACCTATGATTCTCATTCGGAGTTATGTGATGCAATAAGGCTATCCAGAGGATTCAATAAGCCGGGGTGGGGATATTTCCTTAGAGCAGAGAGTTTTTATAATGTGGCATCAGCAGAGGAAGAATATAGTAGACTAGGTGGAGTTCCACAGCACTTCCATGAGCGTTCACATGGTGAAAGCTTTTTACAGCTGGTTCAAACGAATTTTAAAGGGCATGGGCTTTATCTTTTAGACGAGCCGGAGGCTGCATTATCACCGCAGAGACAGCTGACCCTGCTATTAGAGATAGTTAATTGTGCCAAGGAAGATTCTCAGTTTATCATGGTTACACATTCCCCTATTCTTCTTGGAATACCTGGAGCAGAGATATTAAGCTTTGATGATGGGCAGATACATCCTATAGATTATGAGGATACCGATAGTTATCAGGTTACAAAGATGTTTATAGAGAACAGGGAGCAGCTGCTTAACAGATTGTTGAATTAGGGAGACTTATTGTTTTTTTCAAAATGATAGATATGATAATTACAAGAAGCTTTGATTAGGTACCGTGACGCTTAAATAGGGGGGTGAGTAGAATGTTTTTCAAGAAGAAGCCTGAAAAGCTAACCTATGACAAGGAAAATAAAAAGCCGGTTATCAGAGCGAGTATTTGTAATGGTGAAATGGTAGCCGGTTTTCAGGATATTCATACCGGGGCTTTTGAGGAAGTGATGCTTGTAAGAAGCGATGCAGAAATCGCTGATTTTATGCATCAGTATGGGATTACGGAAAAGGTTGAGAAGATTTACTGATGCAATCTGTAATAAGGCATTTTAAAGAACTCAGCACCACAGAGCTTTATAGAGGACAGGGAACAGCTGCTAAGCAGATTGCCTTATTAGGGTTTTGACGAGGGGATTACATGCCATTTCAAATTATCAGGAATGATATTACAAAAGTAAAAGCAGATGCCATTGTTAATACAGCCAATCCAGAAGTTGCTATTGGTGATGGCGTTGATTCTGCCATATATAAGGCAGCAGGAGTAGATAAGCTTTTTGCAGAGCGTCAGAAGATCGGAAGGCTTAACCCTGGCGAAGTAGCTATTACTCCGGCTTTCAATATGGATGCAAAGTTTATCATCCATGCAAGCGGCCTTTGGTGGGAAGGTGGAAGCAGCGGTGAAGCTGAGCTTCTTAGGCAGTGCTATGATAAGTCGCTGCAACTGGCTGTTTCTCATAAGTGCCAGTCTATTGCTTTTCCTCTACTTGCTACTGGTACTTATAGATTCCCTCAAAGACTTGCTATGGAGATAGCTGTAGATTCTTTTACCAGATTCCTTGAAGAGCATGATATAGAGATATTCCTTGTTGTGTTCGGTGACAAGGCGGTGAAGATATCAGGCGACCTTGGAGAGGAAGTCATAAGCTTCATTGATGATGATTATGTAGGCAGTGCTCTTTCTGATGAGTACAGATATGAAGGCCTTCCTGAGGAATTCGATGATTATTCTGATAGAGATCTTGGAAGTTTAGATTCAGAAGAGGCTGATAAGGATCTGGACTATAGTGGTGAGGTTTTTCGGGCTTCATCTGTTAGTGCTCGTCGAGGATTTTCGCCGCGGGAGCTTGACGATTCTTTTGACAAGAAAGTTAAGCCGTTAAAATCCTTGGATGATGTTCTTAAAGGTATATACAAGGATTCTTTTGAGAAGCACTTACAGAAGATGATCAACAAAAAAGGTCTCAAGAATTCGGAGGTATACGCAGCTGCGAATATATCGAAACAGTATTTTTCCAAATTATTAAAAGGACAGGTTAAGCCTTCTAAAGAAAAGGTCTTGGCACTGGCCGTGGGGCTTCGTCTCAATATGGATGAGACTGTGGATCTCCTCAAGCTGGCAGGCTACGCTTTATCGCCTATATCCCAGACAGATGCTGTGGTGGAATATTTCATAGAGCATGAGGACTACAATGTATTAAAAATAGATATTGTACTGTTTGATTACGGCTTAGACCCGCTGTCAAATGGATGATTATAAGGTCGCCTTCGGGTTGACCTTTTTTCTATGGCCAATTGGTATCATATGATCATCAGATAACGAACGCCTCACTGCAGGGAGGTGGTATAGATGCCAGGAGGTAAAGAAATTATGAGTAAAGGATATACAGAGATTATTTATATTTTGGATAGATCAGGTTCTATGGGTGGTCTTGAATCAGATACAATCGGCGGTTTCAATTCCATGATGGAGCAGCAGAAGAAGACTGGGGAGAAGGCTGTTGTTTCGACAGTGCTTTTTGATGATGTATGTGAAGTAATCCATGACAGAGTTCCTATTGAAAAGGTTGAGAAGATGACGGACAAGCAGTACTACGTTAGGGGCTGTACAGCTCTTCTTGATGCAGTGGGCGGCGCTATTCATCATATCGGTAACGTGCACAAATATGCCAGGGAAGAGGACAGGCCGGAGAAGACTATCGTAGTTATCACTACGGACGGTATGGAGAATGCAAGCTGCAAGTATTCCCGTGACAAGATAGAGAAGATGGTTAAGCGTCAGCAAAAGAAATACGGCTGGGAGTTCATCTTCATCGGTGCCAATATTGACGCATATGCAGAGGCTCAGAAGTATGGTATTCGCAGGGACAGGGCTGTTAACTATGTGTGTGATGATATAGGTACAGCCAATGTGTACGCAGGTGTTTCTAAGGCAGTTTGCTCAGTAATGATGGCTGATAGTTTGTGTGAGGTTGAAGGCTGTCTTGATAATAGTGATTGGGACGAGGAGATAAACGCAGATTATCAGAGACGTGGCAATGGCAGAAAGGCAAGGAGGTAATAGCGATGGCAGTAAAAGGTGCAGTGCTTGGAGATATCCTTGGTTCTCAGTACGAATTTGACAGGCAATTGGATCTTGATTGGAAGAATGTGCCGCTTATTAGCGGTCTTCCAATGGGATTCACAGATGATACAGTTATGACGCTGGCTATTAAGAAGGCTATTGTAGAAGGACTAGACCTGACTGATACTATGGTCAGGATAGGCAGAAGGTATCCTGATTGCGGCTATGGTGGCAGAGGAGTTCTATGGAGGATTCGGGGAATTGGATGCTGAGGGGATATTGAATGAGTATCTTGATGATGAATTGATGGAGATTTTGATAGCATAGGTATTTTTTTGATATATCAGGATATGGTGATATAATAAGCGCTGTCAATAATTAAGAGATGACAACTGGCATCCGGTAAACAAATTGTTGACCGAATGCCCGTTTTATTATATTCTTAAGTTGTAAAAACAGAGAGATTTTATAGGGTCAAAATGGAGGATGCACCATGTATGCAACAGATTTTGCGCAGGTTGGCGCCAATATATTGGATAAAATAGAAAGAAAAGGCATGACTCAACAAAGTCTTGCAGATGCACTTGGTATTTCCAAGCAGGTTATGAATAAAATAATTAAGGGCAGTAAGGCTATCAACGTAAATGAACTCGCAAAGATAGCGTCAGTAATAGGAACTACAACTGACGAGTTACTTACTGTATCAGGAGAGCCAGTGTCCGCAGATAGTATGAGTTTCATGGGATCGGTAACTGACGAGGAGACATTAGAGAAGATAGAACTGATGAGATCAGCTATTGATGAGATTCATATGTTGGAGGAATTACTCCATGCGTAAATCTTTGAATGATTTTGAAATAGAAGAAGTTAAAAAACAAGCCAGAGAAAAACTCGGTATTTGCAGAAAATCAGGTGACGTTATTGGGACACAGATTTTCTCTATACTAAGTATTTATGCCAGAGTAATATATTATCCACTTGGGAAAACTGCGCCATGGGGATTTACAAGGATAAGCGGGTGCAGGGATGATGCTTCTTTAGAAAAACCATTTGTTGCGATCAATACGTCGATTCCGGTTGACTGCCAGGTCTTTGCAGCTGCGCATGAACTGTATCATATCTGGTATGAGCAGAAACCGGACATTTTGCCATCAGATCTGCTTGATGAAGACGGCAAGGAAGCTGATGAGAAGAAGGCGAATAGATTTGCTGCAGAATTTCTTGTGGATGAAGTTATGCTCAGGCAGGAAATAAACATCTATGGAATAAGAACTTTTGATATAAAAGAAGTTCTACAGTTAGCACAGCTGTTTGTAGTGCCATATAGAGCTATGGCAAAGAGACTTTACGAGATTTCAGTAATCGATGAAAGGGAAATGGATGATTTATTGTCTGTTTCCGAGGCTGAGGTTGATCAGTACAGAAAGAGGTATGCTATTTTTGTTCCTAACATGGAAAACAGAATCTTTATAGACAACCTTGCGGAACTCTCGGTTTCTGCATTCGAAAAAGGTCTCATTACTTATGAAAAACTGGAATATCAGTTGTCTATCTGCGGATTAAGACCAGAAGATATAGGTATTGTAAAGCAGAGCATAGGCTAAAGTACCGTGTTGTGTTAACAGAAGAAGTGATGCTTGTAAGAAGCGATGCAGAAATCGCTGATTTTATGCATCAGTATGGGATTACGGAAAAAGTTGAGAAGATTTACTGATGGAATTTGTAATAAAGCATTTTAAAGAACTCAGCATCACGGAACTTTATGAGATATTAAAAACCAGAGCTGAGATTTTTGTAGTAGAGCAGGACTGTGTATATCAGGATCTAGACGATAGTGACCAGGATGCGATCCATGTTTTTGGTTGGAATGATTCCGGCAGAGTTGCAGGGTGTCTCAGAGTATTTTGGAAAGATCATGATGAAGCGGAGATTCTTCCAATATAAGCATTTAACGTGTGCGAAATTGATGTAATGTCAAAAACGCACACGTTAAAACGCTAGAAGTTTTTACCTTTTCTCATGAAGTCCACAAGATTAATGTGTTCTATACCATTGCGCTTCTGAAGGAGCGAATCTACAGTGGCAACATATTTAGGGTAATTGTCTTTTATAGATTCAAGAGGTTTGTATTCGCGATCTTCTGTATCTTTGGACAGTGCTATTGTATAAGCAACCTGTACATAGGAATAACGCATCTCATTGTCCCTTAGGATAAAGTCGCATTCCAGTTTCCCAATCCTTCCGACACTTACAGAATAGTCGTGGGATCTTGCGTATATATATATGATGTTTTCAAGGACGGGACCGAAATTTATCCTATTATCGGTGTTTTGGACATAATAAAACCCGGTGTCGGACAGGTAGTATTTTTTCTCTCCGCTTAAGGATTTTTTCGATTTCATGTCGAACCTTGGACATTCATATAGGATCTTAGCATCCAGTAAGGCTTTGATATATCGTGCTATTGTTGCCTCACTGATTGGGGTCCCGGTTTTCTCAATTGCTTTCTTAAGACTTTTCAGGCTTGTTGTTGCACCGAAATTATTAATGATATATTTTTGAACAGTTTCAAAAGTGCTCTTATTGCGGATTTTCAATCTTCTTCTGATGTCTTTTTCAAAGATCTCATCGATAACGCTTTGTACATATCTACGTTTTGCAGCCATATTATCAAGAAGGATCGTTCTGGGAAATCCGCCTTCCAATATGTAATTCTGTAACTCTTCCTGACGATCCGGTGCGATCTCTTTTCCGTAGAACTTTTTAATGTCTTCATATTCCTCGAAAGAGAGTGGGAACATTTCAAATTCGATATATCTTCCGGTGAGTTTTGTCATAAGCTCACCACTTAAAAGATATGAATTTGAGCCGGTAATGAAGATTGACCATTCGTTAGTTCCGCGAAATCCATTTAGGACAGTCTCAAACCCTTTTACATTCTGTACTTCATCGATAAAAAGATACTTTGTACCGTTTATTGCAGAAACCGATTCGATCAATTGTTCCAGCTGTTCCGGCTTCAGGATCTTGTTGTAGTCTTTGCTGTCGAGATCAAAATAAATAATATTCTCCGCCGGAATTCCGGATTCCTTAAGTTCGTAAGCAATCGTCTCCATGAGACAGGATTTTCCGCATCTTCTGACTCCAGTGATCACTTTGATAATGTCAGTCGTATGATAAAAGTCGCGGATCTTTTTCAAGTAGTTTTCTCGAGGGTACCAATCCATATCATTATTCCTTTCGAAGGTGTTTTCATTCATATGTTATCAAAGCTAAGCATCAGAATCAAGTTTAACGTTTGCGATATTGTAAAAATATCAAAAACGCTAACGTTAAAATCAACAAGTATGGTCACGCCATACTTTTATTAATCCACCGTTTTACAGCGACTACGGAATACATATTAAAGTGGGCAAAAACTTTTTTGCCAATTACAACTGCACTATCATCGATGTGGCAACAGCCTGATTAAAAAATATATGTATACATCACTTGTAACGCACAACTCATACTCGACAAAATTCAAAGATCTTTGATTTTTGTCGAGTATGAGTTGTGAATTTATGTCTATAATGATATAATGTAATCGACAAAAATCAAAGATTATTGCAAAAGTGAGGTTATATATGGAGTATTCTAGAAATCTTTATTTAAATCGATTAATAGAGCGAAAGCAGAACGGACTTATAAAGGTCATAACAGGAGCCAGAAGAGCAGGTAAATCGTATCTGCTAAATGAGCTTTATTATAAGTATCTATTGAACTCGGGAGTTCCAAGTACTAATATTATTCGCTTTGCCTTTGATTCCGACGAAGACATAGATTTACTCGATGCATACATTCCAGAAGAGTCTACTAAAATTGGACAAAAACCAGATATGCTTTTTGTTAATGCAAAGAAGTTTAGAGCATATATAAAAGACAAAACCAATGATAAAGATAATTTCTATCTTTTACTAGATGAAGTTCAATTGCTTGATAATTTTGTTGGAACCCTTAATGGCCTATTAAGACATACCAATTACGATATTTATGTTACTGGCTCTAACTCTAAGTTCTTGTCATCAGATATTGCAACTGAATTTAAGGGAAGAGGGACAGTAGTACATGTATTACCATTGGCCTTTTCAGAATACATGCAAGGAACAGAATTGTCTCCGGAAAGGGCTTGGAGAGAGTACGTTGTAACAGGTGGAATTCCTCTTGTTGCACAAATGCGAAGTGAGGAAGAAAAATATACTTATCTTAAAAACCTTTGTGAAGAAACATACTTAAAAGATATTATTACTCACAACAGAATTAAGAAAAAAGTAGAGCTTGGTGATACGTTCAACATTCTAGCCTCTATGATTGGTAGCCCAGTTAATATAAAGAAGATAACAGATACATTTAAAACAAACTTAGATAAAGGTATTACTAAGGACACTATCATTGATTATATTGATTATTTTCAGGATGCCTTTGTCGTTTCAAAAGCAAATAAATATAATATCAAAGGTCGAAAATATATCGGGTCTCCATTCAAATTATATTTTGAAGATGTGGGTGTAAGAAACGCCAGATTAAACTTCAGACAGATTGAAGAAACTCATATTATGGAGAATATTCTGTATAATGAGTTGCGATATAGAGGTTTTAATGTTGATGTTGGAGAGGTAACTATCAATGAAAAAACTGATCGTATAGATGTAAATGGTAAGCCAATATATGCAAAGAAAGCGCTAGAAGTTGATTTTATAGCAACAAAAGGAGATCAGAAGTTTTACATTCAATCTGCTTTATCGATGGAGTCAGAAGAGAAGCAGACGCAAGAGAAAAAGAGTCTATACTATATAGATGATTCATTTAAGAAAATAGTAGTTGCTAAGACTGGCCTCAATCCTACATATGACGATGAGGGTGTATTAACAATAGATTTGTTTGATTTTCTGTTAGACGAAAAAGTTTTGGAGAGCTAGTGTGCTGACTCGTTCATATTTAATCAAATAATTAGTTTTTTGTTACAAAAGGGAGAGCAGCATGAGCAGAAACATGCTTTCTAATAACTGTTGCGACATCCTTTGATATCGAAGTTATCTCATCATCGATATCTTCTTTTACAGGGAACCAGTTCTGATCTGGTATAGTAAAATCATATGCCTTTAAGAAGTCTTCCGATGGGAGCTTTCCAGTTATTAGCTTGGTAAGTACCATTGAAACAAGGAAGTCGCCGATTGCAGATGCATGCTCCCCATCGCGGTAGTACAGGTCTGCGCCCAAGGAATCCTGAAGCTCCTTCATTGCAGAGCTCCAAACTTCTCCAATTGGAGCAAGTAATGCACCTTGATCCTTTGCAAGGCTCTGATATCTTCGATTCATTTCAGCCTGGTTCTCAGGCTTTACTTTCTCTGCCCAGGTTTCAAATATGACAGGAACAGTATTAGCTTTTTTGCACAGTTCAATGATCCTTGCAGCGTAGGCTATTGTATCTGCTTCGTCAGTCATCGGATGTGCCTGCTCCTGAATTATACAGTAGTCATATTTTCCATGAAGAATGTTGAACCTCTCAGAAAAGTATTCTTCGCCCATATGCCATTTTAAAGATCTGGCAGAATATGCCAGCATTACTACTTCACACTTTTCGCCGGTTGCGTTTTCGATCATCTCGCTTACGAGCTGCGGCATATCATTCATATATGTATGGCTGTTACCAATAAAAAGAATTCTCATGTGATTATCCTTTCTTATGTTCACATCCAGCGGATCATCTTTTTTGATTGTTCAAAGCCAAGCTTTTTTGCAATTCTATGGATGCGGTATTATCATTTACTAAAAAAATATTTTTTGTTAAAAAACGATATCAGTTATTATACCCGGGAATCATGCGTCTTACAATCGAGATTGATTGTAAACGAATAGCTATTTTCTATATTATAATGATATAGGTGTGACACCATATAAGGATCGGATTGTTTAGTGAGATTCTTAGAGTGGGAATTTGGTTTTCATGAAGATGCCATGAACGAGACAGAAAAGGAAAAAGTTATATGATAAAGAAAATTATACTGATAGTAATAGTAATCCTGTTGGCAATTATATTCTGGTTCGAAGTTCCTGTTACCGAGCACATAACAGTCAGCGGAAATGATAAGATTGATACTCCCATCAGGATTGCGCTTATAACAGATCTTCATTCCTGCTATTATGGCAGGAATCAGTCGCAGCTTATCAAGATGATAGATGATGAGAATGTGGACATTATTCTGATGTCCGGTGATATCTTCGATGACAAGTTTAGCGAAAAGAACGCAAGGCTCTTCATAGAAGGCGTCTGCGACAGATATCCGTGCTTTTATGTTACAGGCAATCATGAGTTTTGGAGCGGCAGGCAGGATGAGATAAAAGAGTACCTTGAAGCGCATAATGTAACGGCTTTGGAGGGAGAGTATTCTGCCATCGAGGTTAATGGTAATACCATTGTGATAGCAGGAGTTGATGATCCAACATACATGACTATGGATGATTGGACCAGGCAGCTAAAAGAAGCGGATTGCGGTGAGGAATACCAAGATTGTTACAAGATTTTATTGTCTCACAGACCTGAACTTGTAGATGTATACGCAGGCTATGATTATGACCTTGTAGTATGCGGACATGCTCATGGAGGACAGTGGAGGATCCCTTTTACAGGAGTAGGCGTTGTTGCTCCAAATCAGGGGCGTTTTCCAAAATATGTTGACGGCTTATATGAGCTTTCAAATGGTACAGATATGGTTGTAAGCAGAGGCCTTTGCCGCGAAAGAATGCCATACCCAAGATTTTTCAATCATCCAGAAGTCGTAATAATAGACGTTGAGTGAACCGATTGTAGCCGAATCAGTAGATGAGCAGAACTGCAATGGCGATAGGTTGTAAAAAGCATTCATGTCATATAGAATTATGGCAAGGATGCTTTTTCGTGCATATAATTTAGAATGGCAGGAGACAATATCATGTATTGATTATAGAAGAATGAATTGCAATATGAATTTGAATGGAGGAAGCTACGTTGATCAAAGATTATATTACTAAAGTTGAAGCAGGCAAGTGCAGCGCAAAGGAGATCAAACTTATCGCGATCTGTCTGGTTCTTATTGGAATTATTATTGGAATGATCCTTTCACCTGCAAGGGTGTTTACATTCGGAAGCTTTAATGGAAACACAGGAAGCCTCACCACTCCTGATCTTAAGAAAAAGAAGAAAAGTACAGATCAAGAAGTTGAAGGATAATTAACGGATTAGATAATGTCTTTAACTACAGGAAAAAATTTATTCGTGTATTATAACAATTGCCCTATCAGGACATGATATGATAGGGACCGGTATAGCCAAAAAAGAAGATGACCTAATTGCAATACTTGATATAGCTACGCTTTTTGGATAAAGAAAAAATCCTGTTGAGATAAGGCTTATAGCAAATCTCAACAGGATAATCTAAAATAATTGGTTTGAACAAACGCTGGTATAAATCTAAACAATTGTCTTGAACAAACACTAAAGAAAATATCACATATTTACATTGAACAGATTTCTAAGTTCATTGACAATATCTTCTGAATCAGCATCTATACAGACAGCTTCATTGATCTCTGAAAGGCTATTTAATTGAGCTTTGTCTGAATCGCTCATCTCATAACCGATTGTATATACAGATATTCCAAGTCCGCCTACGATAGGAGTGATACGGTTTAAGCTGTATCCGGCATTCTGCGCACCATCTGACAATACAAACAGCATACAGTTAGCATCAGGAACATCTTTCTTGGCATCAAGGAGCATCTGGAGTCCTACAAGAACTGCATCGTAGGTAGCAGTCTGACCGCCTACATTAAGATCTTTGACCGCGCCGCTGAAATATGCTCTTTGAGTATTATCGAATTTGGCAACCGGAAGATTTATATATACATCATCACTATAACTTACAAGTCCTACATAGTTACTGGAATCAATATACTGCATCGTATTAAGAAGTGAATCCTTAAGTGAATTGATACGAGTACCATTCATAGAGCCTGATATATCAGTGACAAATACTGCGATTGTGGGTCTTGATCCGTTCTTGTTGGTCTTCCATACTTTCTGTGCAGAGAGATAATCAGAACCTGTCATACCATAATCTTCAGATACGTAATCATCATCAAGATTGAAACCTCTGTCAGTAGCCATCTTCTGAGCTTCATCAGTAAGACAATAATCTATGAACATCTTAGCAGCTTCAAGTCTGTCACCTTCTGTCCAGCTGAAGGCATAGGCAGGATGGTCGTGGCGTACACCTGCAGGAGTATATACGTAGTTTTTAAGGTCAGCTGTGTTGATATAGGTCTGCTTCTCCATAACCATGGCATTGATGATACCTTTTTCTGCAGAAGCCTTGAGTATAGAAGTAGTATATGCTGCAGTTGGCGCATTGTTCTGATATTCTACAAGCTTGGATACTGCATTTTCTGAAAGAGGATCAGAAGGATCAAAAGAGTGAAGCATGGAGCACAGGATGTTCATACCTGTAGCAGATGTATATGGATTAGTATAAGCGAATACAAGATCACCTTCGATGGCTGCTTGAAGTATGCCGTCTACAGTTACTTCGCCGTGTTTTTCTGAATATGTATCATATACATCTTTGGACAAAAGGATACCTGCGGTATTACCTGCAAGTCTTTCAGCAAGGAGAGTGGTGTTGACACCGCTTGCACTAAGCATATCTCCCCACATGTAGTTAGAAGGTATGTATACATCTGGCTTGTAGCCGCCTTCTGTTATGTAAGTAAGAGTCTCACCTGAAGAGATCTTCCTTATAGAGACGCTTACACTCTGGCCATTGATAGTATAGCCTTCCTTGTTGAAGTTCTGACCTACAGCTACCAGCCATTCATCCGGATAACTGCTACCGGAGAACTCTGAAGGTGCAGCGATTTCGATGTTAATGCTTCCGCTGCCTGTCAGCATCATCTCAAAGGTATCAATATCTGCCAGTGAATCAGCTACTGATGCTTCTGACATATCTACGTCAAGTCTTGGTGATACAGTAGTAGGTTTGATATCCTTTACAAAAGTGTCAAGCTCCGAAACAGCATCATCATAGCTTAGTGCATTGTCCAGAGTTGAGTTTCCGGTCTTGACGCCGGAACAGGCTGTAAGTGATACAGCCAGGGCAAGTGAGATTACCCCATTGATTACTTTTTTCATAAGTAACTCCTCCCATTTTTTAATTATATGAATGCTTTAGGGACATTCCTATAGCATCAGCATATCCTTGGATCATTGTAACTGCATCTGTGTCTTCATTCTGCTCATTGGTATATCTTGCCATCTGCAGAAGGAACTCTTTGGAATTGTTCATAAGCTCTTTGTTATTATCAAGGATTATCTGTGATTCAGAGCTGAACTCATCGCCTGACTCCAGCGCTACATACAGATTGACTATGCTCCTGCAGTTGTGATATACAGCGGATTTAACGCTTCCCATGATCTCTTTCATATTAGTGAACTCAGACATATCGTTGAATTCGAACAGCTTTTCATTTCTCTCTACATATTCATCTATCTGATCCATATCATGTAAGAGAGTAGTTCCTGTGGGAACAAAGCCGCTTTCTTCATTCATTAGATCTCTAATAAGACCGCGTACATCTTCTTTTTTCTTGCGGATCTCTTCCTGTCTGGCAGCTTCCTCGGCAGCGAGCTTTTTGAGCCTTGCGCTTTCTTTGGCACGATATCTGATGATCATTGATATACATACAGCTGCGCTTATGATACTAATGGCAAGGCATATGATCGACAGTGCTTTGAAGACTGTTATGCCTGCGTTTATAATGATCTTTGATCTATAATAAAAAACAGCTATTGTAGCAGCTAGAGCTGCGATCATAATGACAGCCTTTTTAATAATATTTACTTTTTTCATACTCTGTAACCATCCCCTTTTTTGATAATATATAATAGATTGGCGACATCAACAGCTTCCTTCTGTTTCTGAGCAAGCATTAGCTTTTGCTTTACAACTTCGCCATTATCGATCTGTGAATCCATGATATTAATATAATTCTGGATAGTTGCCATATACTGCTGTATCTGCACGAGACTTATCCGTTCAGAATCAGATACTACTTCTCCGATACTTTTTTTATTTTCAATATATGAATTAAGTCCCGCGAAATCCACGGAAGCCTCTTCGTAGAGCTTTTTATAAGAACTTATTCCTGCCCTTAGAAAAAGAAGATATGCATCCATTCCCTTAATAGCTGGTCCTATCTCGGTTGCAGAAGGCGTGACTATAAGTTTCTGCCTTGCCTGGAGTTTTGATATACGCTCCGGATACTCTGCAATCTTTCGTTGTAAAGTTTTTATTTGTAATAATTCCATGATATAACTCACTTTTATAATTATTATAAAATGAAGGCCCTTGCTTATCAGCCGCTAAAATACTGTTTTAAAAGCCTGTAATGCGTATAAAAAGATATTTTATAATGTAAATAACTATTTTTGATGATGTAATTAAAATCATCGATAAAAAGTATGATCAAATATAAATGATCCGTTACACCAGGGGCACCTGTTATATATTGATAGCGCTGTCAGAATTCATAGCCCTCAACTACTATTTGGATCTGGTAGTAATAAGTTCTTTTATCCTGGTAATCATTAATGGTTTTTTCAGAGTCTCTATAGCGTCCTGTTATATCAATACTTGTTAGAATATTAGTATCTGCATCAAAAGTATATCTGACATCATCAATATAGTTGCTGTCTATCTTTTTACTAAAAGCATTTACGAATGGTCTGTAATAATCAAAACCATATGCGGGGTCTTGAGTCAGTACTACTGTAGTATTTGTGCTTTTGGATCGATCTATGTATAGCGAGCACTGATCAAGATCAGGCAGTAGCAGATTCATAAGATCTATATCAGGAATAGGGCTCCAACTATTTCCAAAGGTTCCAGAAGAATTGGCTTTTCCATTATTTACGTTTTGTACCAAAGTGTATCCGTAGCGCTCAGATTTGTCATATGGTTTGAAATCAAAAAATTTAGATGTTATGGAAGTGTCTTTCTGATCATATGCATCATCTATTACAAGTGTATTATGATAATCCCTGGTTCCGGCGTATTGCCTTGTAAAAGAAATATTTATATCTTCAGTAGCTGTATAATTATCCATGCCCTTACTGTCAGGAGACATTGTAGGAGTCCAAAAGGTACAATCTATATTACAGCTCCCTGTTCCTGAGACAGATAAATTAGTGGCATAAAAGAGATTTTCTTTGGTGACATCAAACAGATGTGCAATTTTTTCGGCGTTAGGATCAGGCCCCTTTTTAAGGCACCCGCATAACATGGTCATAGATAGAACCATAGTCATAATAAAAGCTACAAATTTTTTTCTCTTAAGCATAAAAAATATCCCACATAATAAAACTTTTCCCTGGTGACAAAAATTGGCGTCATCAGCTTAAAATTATAGCATATTTTTAATGATTCTCCGGGATTTTTTTAGACATATATCTGACAAGTTTTTTGTGAAAAACCAAATAGCAAGCATTATAATAAAAACCCAAAATGTCGATATAGAATTAGGTATTCTCTTTTGCCCGCGATATGAAGTTAATGAATCTTCTTTTTAAGTTATGATAGGTTAAAAGGAGCTCTGATGGATAAAAAAGATGTAGCAAGCAGCATAGATAATGGTATAGGCCAGTTTACTGCTGAAGCTAGTGATATAGTTGATGAATATACGCCTTTATTTGACGTAGATGATTACCCTAAGGCGCAGCGTGAACTCATAATTGAATGTAATAGAAGAATTGATGAAGCAAATAATAAATGTCGAATCGCCAGATACAGAGAGGATGTGTTTGCTAAAGGGTTAAAGGCAGGTATGTACTTCTGTACTTTTGACCGGGAAGAGAACCTTATCAGTTTTGAATTCAATGATGAGACCAGACAGATGCTAGGCTATGACGGACTAGACGATCTTCCTAATGAATTTGACAGCTGGGTCAAGACTCTTGTTCCGGAAGAAAGGGATGGCATAGTTAAGCTGTTTTGGGATTCGATAAAGTGCCATCGTGATCTGCCGGACATCACTCATGCTACATATCGTATGCAGAAGAAAGACGGCAGCATCATATGGGTCACAGGAGCAGGAAGATATATAAGACGCGTAGATGACGGCTCACTGGAGATCTACATGGGATGCTATCGAGATATTACAGCTCAGAGAGATCTGAAGGAGTATCTTAAGATAGTTGAGGCTATAGGTAAGGTCTTTAATTTCTCTATGTTCATAGATGTTAGAGATATGAGCTACCGCATGATAAGTACCAATGAATATGTTGAGATGGCAGATAAAGATCCTGATGCTTTAGTATTTCTAAAAAATAATGTTAAGGCGACAGTTGCAGAAAGCTTCCAGCAAAGCTTATATGACTGGTTTGACAAAACCAAGATCCTTGCAGCAATCGAGGAACATGGATCGACAAGCATGGAATTCTACAGTGAAGGAGCAAATCGCTGGTTCAATGGTGTCTTCATGGTGGGTGACAGAAATGAAGACGGTAGCCTTGCGCATATAGTCTACGGCTGTATGGATACTACGGATACTAAATTGCAGAGCCTGGCTCAGCAGAAAAAGATATCTGAGTTTGAGGCAGAAGTCTATGTCGATTCTCTCTCTAAGATCCGCAACAGAAGGTTCCTTGATGATAAGCTTAAATTCGTGCCTTGCAAGGCGGTAGTTATGGCAGATATCGATCTGTTCAAGAATGTCAATGACACAGCCGGCCACCAGGGCGGAGATGAAGCTATACAAAAAGTGGCCAAGCTTCTCGAACACTCTGTCAGAAAAGATGATGTTGTCATACGCTACGGCGGTGATGAGTTCATGATAGTTTTTTTCGATATAACAAGAGCAGATCTTGAAAGCAAACTTGCAAACCTTAAATCGGCACTTAAGGATATAAAGATTGATAACAGCCCGGAAGTTCGTATAACCATGAGTTTTGGCGCAGCCTACGGAACAGAACTTGTAATAAACACGTCAGCTACTTGCAACTGTGCAACATGGACAGTTGCAGGTAGCTGGCTTATTTTGTATAAAGGTAAGTTATAGCGGTTTATGTAATCAGAGCTATATTACCTGTGTCAAATGTGCGATTGTTTCAGGATTCTACTGTATTGTATCTGTTGAGAACTAAAATGGTTTTGGATATAATTAAGCGGTAGAAAGGAAGAATAAGACGATGACAATAGAAGATTTGATCCAAATTGTAAAAGAAGCCGGAAACATCTTACTTACAGCAAAGCGTCCTAAGATAATGGAAAAGGCAGGACATGCAAACTTTGTAACTGAGACAGATGAAAAGGTCCAAAGATTCCTTGTAGACAAGTTAAAAGATGTCCTTCCGGAGTCTGAGTTTCTTGGAGAAGAAGATGGCAAAGACGCCTTTTCATCCAAGATGGCAAGTGGATTTTGTTTTGTGATCGACCCGATAGACGGAACCTCGAATTTCATCTATGAGTATAGACCATCAGTTATCTCTGTAGCTTTGTTAAAAGATGGAAAACCCTACATGGCAGTTGTATATAATCCGTATGATGATATGATGTTCTCTGCAGTCACAGGGCAGGGCGCATACCTTAATGGAGACAGGATAATGTCATCTGATGCGCCGCTTTCAGACCAGCTTGCCTGCTTTGGTACAGCGCCGTATTATGAAGAATACAGGGATAGATCTTTTGACATAGCCAAAAGATTATTGCCGCTATGCGTGGATCTTAGAAGATCAGGAACAGCAGCATGGGATATGTGCTGCGTTGCTATCGGCAGATGCGGACTGTATTTTGAACTTAAGATACAGATCTGGGACTATGCGGCAGCAGCACTTATTGCGGTGGAGGCCGGTTGCAGCGTTACCGATATCGAAGGAAGGCCACTTTCATATACAGGAGCATCATCAGCACTTTGTATGGCAAGAGGGGTCAAAGAAATACCGGATTGCTTTAAGTGATCATACAGATATTGCTAAAATACTGGATTGCTCTAAGCGACTATACATATTATAATTCATAGTGTTTCACTAGGATTGCCCATGTGGCAGGGATTAATGCCCGGATTTTTTATAAGTTAAGAGGATATGATAATGAGGGAAGCTTTTTTTGCCGGAGGATGTTTTTGGTGCGTTACTCCGATCTATAAAATGTATGGAGTTGATAAGGTGATCTGCGGATATGCTGGCGGAGATGAAGTTAATCCAACCTACGAGCAGGTTAAGCATCAGGAGACAGGCCACAGAGAGACGATCAAGCTTGTATATGATCCTGAGAAGGTTTCATATGACAGACTTCTTGATATATACTTTGCCAATGTTGATCCATTCGATTCAGAAGGCCAGTTTATAGACAAGGGATTCTCCTATACTCTTGCCATTTTCTATAATTCTGATGAGGAAAAAGAAATTGCTAAGGCCAAGATTGCCAAGATAGAGGCAGAATCAGGCAAGAAGGTTCAGGTAGAGCTTCTGCCTTATAAGAATTTCTATGAAGCAGAAGAGTATCACCAGGACTATTATCTTAAGAATCCTGAAGCTTTTGAAAAAGAGCTGATAGAATCAGGCAGAAAGAAGAGCTGATCGCTATAAATAGTGTATTCGAGCTGCCCGCTTGGGCAAAACAGCATTTCCAAAGCCTATACAGGGACAGCGGTATATAAATCATTGCCACACTGTTAATCGTTTTAAAATTCATGGCATGATATCTGGAGTTTTTTATTCTGGGGTCTGAAACTCGATTCGCGATAGTCTCGTGGACCCCTGGCAGAATAAAAATCTCCATCTATCACGCTCATGAATTTGATAAAACGATTAAAAAGTGTGGCAATGTTTTATATACCACTGTCCCTGTATAGGCTTTGGAAATGCTGTTTTGCCCAAGCGGGAAGTTTATAATAGACCTGCAAATACACTTGCAAATATTACAGTTAGGATTCCCGCTACAGCGATGGAAAGGGAACTCATAGCGCCTTCTATTTCCCCAAGTTCCATGGCTTTGGCTGTTCCGATAGCGTGAGATGCTGTTCCAAGGGCAAGTCCCTTGGATATAGGCTCGTGGATTCTGAAAATCTTGCATATAAGCTCGCCGAATATATTGCCAAGGACACCGGTTATAACAATAACGGCAACAGTTATAGTTACATAGCCGCCAAGCTCTTCAGATACGCCCATTCCGATTGCGGTTGTGATGGACTTTGGAAGAAGCGTTACATAGTTTTCGTGGGACAAGCCCATGAGCTTTGAAAGTACAAGTACTGTTACAAGACTCGTCAGAACGCCTGATAAGATGCCAAGGACTACAGCTTTGGCATTATTTTTTAGAAGCTCCCACTCTTCATACAAGGGAATTGCAAGGCAGACAGTAGCAGGCGTTAAGAGCCAGCTAAGATACTTGGTACCTTCGTTATAAGTTTCGTAGTCGACATTGCATCCTATAAGGAACAGAATCGTTACGATTATAGATATGAGAAGCGGATTTAATAATCCAAAACGGAATTTCTTTTTCAAAAAAGCTCCAAGTCCATAAGCTACAAGGCTTATTGTGACTCCGGCATAAGCACTGGTCTGCATAAACTGTGTCATGACATTTCTCCAATATTACTGATTTATAGATTGTATATGATATAAGTTTCGATTTCTGTTATTTAGTCTCTTTGCTCTTATCCTCGCGGATCACAATCTGTGAGACGATTCCGGTTGCACCCATTACAGTGATAATAGTTATGACTGTAATAACAGATACAGGCACAAGTACAGGCTTTAGGACGTTCCAGGAGGACATAAGCCCAACGCCTGCAGGAATGAACATTACAGGCATGATCTCTATAAGGAACTTGCCCGCGTCCTTGACCTGATCAAGTTTGATGATCCCTGTAAGAAGCAATATGAACAAGAATACCATTCCATAAATGCTGGCTGGAATAGGAAGTGGCAGGAGTTCCTTCAACACCTCTCCAAGTAGAGATATTGCCAGTATGATTAAAAACTGCTTTAAATATTTCATTATATATACCTCGAAAGTTTGAGTGTATGACTTGAAATCCACTTGAGGATATCGAACCTTACACATTATACTAGATGTGTTCCAGTAAGCAATTGACGTTTGTACTATTATTGTTCATAGATTTTAAATATATTTCGGCTATTTTTTAATGGCAGTTATTTAAACTTCGCACTTATCAAAAATATGCCATCCTTTGAGACAGCGTCGATACAGACAGTTAATACATTTTCATACATATATATTGTACAGACCAGCATCACCCTGAAAAGTCTTTCGGATGCTGGTTTCTTTATTGTTGAATTTAATACGTAAGAATGTGTACAATAAACAGTGTAGTAATAGTATGATAAAACGATATCTTATGAGGTCGAGTATGTCTGATCAAAAAGGGTTACATTATGATGCCTTTATTAGCTACAGGCATAATGAGTTTGACAGCTTTGTAGCTGAGAATCTGCACAAAAAGCTTGAAAACTTTAAGCTTCCAAAGTCTGTTCTTTCCAAGGTTAGAAGTGGTAAGAAGCGGATCGAAAGGGTATTTAGAGATGTTGATGAACTGCCGCTTACTGACAACCTATCTGACCCCATTACTACGGCACTTCAAAATTCTGATTTTCTAATTACTATATGTACCCCCCGATATCTTGAATCCAAGTGGTGTATGAAAGAGATAGAAGTATTTCTTCAGTCTCATCCAAGGGATCATGTTCTTGTGGTGCTGGCTGAAGATGAGCCTGTGAACTCTTTTCCCAAGATACTGTGCTACGAAGAAGTAAGATCCAGAAATGATAGGGGAGAGATTGTTATAACAAGGCGGGAACTTGAGCCACTGGCAGCTGACACAAGAGGAGATAACAAAAAAGAAGTTCTAAAAGCCATGGACACAGCAGTCATCAAACTATGCGCTGCGATCTTCGGACTTAATTATGATGACCTAAAGCAAAGACACAGAGCGCAGAAGATAAGAAGGCTTTCTATGATCTTTGGCAGTATCGGAGCTGCACTTTTGATCTTCGCGATCTTTGCAACTATCATGCTCATTAAGATCAGCAGTCAGAACCGCCAGCTTCGCTATGACCTTGCAACTACTATGGCCAATACTGCCGATAATCTATGCGCTGACGGAAGGAATAAAGATGCGGTCTATGCAGTAAGAGGCGCGCTGCCTGATGATGGGACTGATTATAATGAAAAGGCTTTAAGGGCGCTATATCAGGATATGGGCGTATATAAAGCTTCTGACATGTATGCGCCTGTCTGCACCTATGATGTAGGGAGCTGGGTAGAGAGCTTTGATATACTGCATGACGGGCAGGATATACTCGTGGCTGAGTCTGATGCTGCATATGTATTTGATATAGAGTCTTGTGATACAGTTCACGAGATCCTGAGTCCTTATCCCAATGGACTGCAGGCGGATCTGTTCGGAGAGGGAGTCCTATGGAGTACGCATCTTGGCAGTAATTTTTATTCTTTTGATTCGGGGCAAAATACTGAGATGGAACTGACTGATTTTGCACGCGCTTATCACAATGATGACGGATCACTGGCCATTGTTAGTGATGAGGGAAATCTTTATGGCATGGACGGTTTTGGGAATCTATTGTATACAATATATTTAAATGATATATTCACTTATGAAGAGCCTGAGCTTGCAGATGTATTTTGGAATCAGGATGAGGTGCTGTGCTGCTTTGGAGGATATGAGGGCTGGGGATATCTGTCATTTGATCCTCAAAACGGTGACATTATAAGTTTATATGAGAAAAAAGATGAATCTATCTATGAGCCTGTATTTGGCTATAATGATGGAATCTTATATGCAGCTATTTCAGAAGAAACAGATGAAGGCAGCAGGGTAAGAGTGTATGCAAATGATGTAGGATCAGGGGACATTTCTTGGAAGCTTTCAATAGATGATTTTGAAATGGAAATCGTAGATGCATATGATTTTGAAAACGGCAACCAAAGAATACTTGTAACTGAGGAGTTCATTTACTTCTATGGAGCTTATGAAGTTGCCGTCATCGATCCGATTCTTGAAGAGATAGTTTCAAGATATTCATACAATGAATACATCATGGAAGCCTGGATAATGAATGATGAGATGTACTTTATCTCTAACTATGGCAAAGTCTTTACATGCAGCGGATCGTACGGGCAGCAGGAAGTAACGGATACCTTTTTTACCAAAAAACCTGTGCAGTATATCAAAACTGCAAGATTCATTAACGGGGAACTGTATATACTCTTCTTAAATGCCAGTTATGTCATCAGGTATTCAAATAGTATAAGTCCCTTTGCAGAGGCGGTAGATGGTGAGTATGAGGAGACTTCAGTAGAGTTGTACTTCCCTGATCAGGTATTTGGCGACGAGGAATTATATGATTTTAATATAGATCTTGTTTCTGAGGTGGCTTTCTATTCTGATGATGAAAAATATTCTTTTGGCCTGTTCAATGATCATACAGCCAAGATCTTCGATGCAAGGACCGGAGAACTTATCACTTCTTTTGAAACAACAGAAGAGCACTTTAATGATCTTAGGTACTGTGACCTGACAGGCAGTTATATCTTGTCAGGCGAAAAGTCCTATATCTTCGATAAAGACATGCGGATAATCTGCATCATGGACAGGATAGTATGTGTGGAAGATGATTATTTCATAATGTACAGCAATGAATATGGATATATACGGATTCCATATATTGATTACAGCGGGCTTTGCGATCTGGCTGACGATTATCTTGGAGATTATGAACCGCCTTATACCGTCAAACAAAAGTACGGTCTTAACTGATCATGGGGGATGCTGATATGACTAGTGTTGATATGAGCAGTGTAGTGATAATTCTGGTTGCAGCTGCAGTTTTTCTGGCTCTCATCGTATGGTTTACAGTGGATGTCAGGCATGTTAAGAAGTGGACCGGGATATCTTTTCTTATAGCAATTGCAGGTGGTCTTATCATCTATGGTGCAATAGATGCTGACCAATTCAAGGATATGCCTGTTATCGCAGTGCTGCGCACAGTAGTTCATGTGGGGCGCATGTTTGGTAATGCAGGCGACGGATCCCATGATGCCTTTGTCGGGATAGTTGGAGACAGCATCTTCACGTCTATGTTCTACTGGCTGGTTCACTTTTTTGCATACTATTCTGTGGTCAGCGCCTTGGTTCTTGCTATTGGCAAAGATATTGTCAAGATATTCAGGACCTGGCTTCTTAGATTCAGGGATATTGAACTTATATATGGGATAAACGATGATTCGATAAGGCTTGGGGAGACTCTTGCCAGAAACAGACGTATATCATTAGTATTCGTAGGAACAGGAAGTGTTCCGGATAGCCTTGTTAACAGAACCGGCGCGCTTGTATATGATGATCCTGAAGCTATGAATGCCGGGCCTTCTTTTCTAAAAAGAATGTCTGTCAAAAAAGGCACCGGGAAAATCAGGATAAGCGCTCTGTCTATGGATGATGAAGCCAATTACAGCTATGCTGTCCGTATGCGCAGTAGTCTAAAAGAAACGGATATATCCCCTTCAAATACAGAACTTGTAATGTTTGTAAGGGCGGCATCTTTGGGAAATGAGCTTCAGAATTTTGAAGATAATTATGGATACGGCAGCGTTAAAGTGTTCGATAGAAGAGAGCTTGCGTCAAGACTCCTGTTTAGAGAGCATCCTATAGCTGATGTGATCACCTTTGATGATAAAGGCAGAGCCATGGATGATGCTCATATCCTCATGGTGGGATTTGGTAATATCGGACAGGAGATGCTTAGAAGAATAGTAGCTTTGGGACAATTCGAAGGAAGCACCTTGCATGTTCATATCTTCGATCCTGCTATAGATAAGATCGATGGATACTTCAAAGCAAGGTATCCGGGACTATTGGACAATTATGATATAAGCTTCAAGGCTGCAGATGCCAGAAGCAGCATCTACACAGAATATGTAAGAGAAGAGGCTGAGAATCTTAAATATATCATCATAGCTACAGGTAATGAATCTGTAGGTAATGAGATAGCATATGGCACGATAGATATACTGGCTTCTTGCGGCATATATCTTCCAGTCTACCAGTGTTACTACGACAAGATTATCCGCAATCATTATAAAGATGAATGCATAGTTACTAAAGTCATCGATGATGAAATACTGTATGGCACAAAGCTTGATGCCATTTCCAAGGAGATCAACCATTTCTACTACGGCGAAGGCGATGCTGATGAGCAGTGGAAGAGATGTGATTACTTCAGCCGCATGAGCTGCAACGCAAGTGCGGATTATCTACTGGGACTAATGAACAGGCTTGGACTTATGCCTGCATCAACTAAGTCTGAAAAGCTTTTGGCGGGATCTTCCTTGATCAAGCCTAATGAATCTGAAGATGAGTCAATACCAAGCAAGTTCATGGAATCAGGTGATGAGTCATTAGCATACAAAACGAGTAATTGTGAGATAAGTAATACGATATCTGATATTATCAGCGGTGAATTCCTTGAAAACCTTGCTAAGTCAGAACACCTAAGGTGGATGGGATTCCACTATTCTATGGGATATCAGCCCATGACTAAAAAACAGATCGATGAAAGAGTAAGACTATACCAAAAAGATAGCTCAGTTCGCATCTTGAAAGATGTAGAGCATAAGCGCCATGGATGCCTTGTACCATGGGATGATCTTGATGAGCTGTCAGATTTTGAAAACTCCTATACCGGCAAGAACGTTGATTATAAACAGATGGATAGAGAGAATGTCAAGGCAGTATGTAAGATCATAAGCCAGATGATTGATAAGAACGCAACCTGAGTTTATGAACAAGACTCCACCCAAGTTAGCGTAGCTTCAAGGGATGGAGACCATTTAAGAAAATATGTGTTTGTGAATCCTGAATGTATAAGGGTACACTCCAACTGTAACAAAAGATACGATCAGATACCTAAGGCTTCTGACAATGCCTGCTATAAGTGTTCCTGAATCAAGGAATTCTGCACTAAAAGGAAGCTTTAAGAGTGTGTTTAGAACCAGATATATAGCTACTCCAAAGAATATCCTAAGTACACAGCTGAGAGGATTTCTGGTATTTTCAAAGTGAACAAATCTTTTTTCAAATTCAAAGGCACCGTAGATTCCACCTACAAGTCCAAGACAGGTAAAATAGTCTGTTGTCTTGCAATACAAAAGCCCAAGACAAGATATCAGGAAGATCACAAGATACAGGATCCAGGTCTTTTCCTCAGGGATCTTGTTCCTGCAAAAAACAATAAACCATATGCACAGAAATCCCGAGATCCATCCTACGATAACATCTGTAGGATAGTGGACGCCCACGGCAACTCTGGAGAAACCGATCAGTAGGATGATAATGCCGCAGAGAATAGTAGCCCACTTCTTCCTGACTATCATGGCGATGGAACCAAAGGCAGCAGCTGCATTGGTAGAATGACCGCTTGGAAAAGATAGTCCCTGAGCTGAGATATCAAAAAGATCATGCTCAGTATCAAGAGGCCTGTAGCATTCAATGGATTCGTGGTCAAAATAGGGGCGCCTTCGCCAGAAGATATTCTTGATAAGTGGATTTATAATAACGCCAAGAACCAGGATGGAACCCACTTTCTCACCAATTCTTTTGTCATAGCACCAGTATAAAAATGCTATTAACAGTATGAGAAAATATTCTTCGCCAAGGGCTGAAAAATGTGAGACTATGCCAGCGCCCTTGTCTCCCAGAATCTGCTGTATCCATTCCATAAGTCTTACTTCAAATTCAAAATAAAAAGTATTACCTGTGACTGCGTCCATGATCGAGGCCTCCTGCCAATTCTTTTATTTGTAGACTTCCTGCTTGGGGATACCGGCCCGTCTAAGCGGGAAGTTTTAGTCTATTAATAGTAATTGTACTATAAATATATTAATATATGGCAATTTATAGATTTTTTATGACAGAAGCATAAAGGATATTAAGATATATCATTTATTTGAGGGTTTGCCAAGCTATTTTTGAGAGTCTGATCTTCGAGGAATTTCATTACATATGTTAACAGCCTGCGAATTGCTTCGCAGGCTGAATTATTATTAACTAATGATACATCCCTTCTTTAAGATGATATTTGCATACTGGCTTGTCTCGGATGTAGCGATGACGGCATATGCCTTTTTTGCCTCTTCATAAAAGGCAAAGCGTTCAAGAGTTCCGATGACTTTTGATCCTCTAGGATCAGCTTCATCTACAGCTTTCTTATATTTATCCCAGATAGATATATCAGCATTGTCTCCTTCGCAGCGTTCCATGAGTGTTACCGGCTTATCTTCATACTGATCGAGAGGGAATAGTTTTAGTATACTTTCAAGAATCTCCGGAACGCCGTGTCCGTCCATTCGTACAAGTATAGAATCTTTAGCTATAGAAGCGGCCGGGAAGTTGCCGTCAGCAATAACTATTGTATCTCCGTGTCCCATCTCGCATAGTACTTTGAGAAGATCCGGGCCGATGATCGGTGGTATACCTTTTAGCATAATATTGCTCCTTTTAATATTTTTTCATAGCATATTCTTTATATCAGGCAGCGGCTCTTTGAAATCAAATCCATAGAAGCGCATCGCATTGCCTCCAAGAAAAGCTCTTTTTTCTTCATCTGTGAGCTTGTTCGACTCTTCGATGAAGCGGACAGCCATAATATAAGTGATATCTGTCATGGTACGCGGGTAGTCGCTTCCCCACATAAGCTTGTCCATGCCGCAGATATCCCGGGCTGTGATGATGGCATCGATAGCAGAAGGGTAGGGGTAGAACTCTTTGTGGAAGAGCCAAGTAAGGCCGCCGCTTTCGATATATACGTTCTTGTTCCTGGCAAGAGCGATCTGCGATTCCCAGCCTTTAGTCGTGACCATACCAAAATGTCCTATGGCGATCCTAAGATCAGGGCATGAATCTATCACAGCCTGAAGAGAATCTACCTGAAGGTCTCCGTCAGCCATATCGATAGATATGAACATTCCAAGTTCCTGCGCCTTCTTGAATACTGCCATATGAGAAGTCAGATCCTGATCCTTAAGACGGCCTGCACAGATTTTGATTCCGTCAAATCCTTCTGTGTTAAAATCAGCATTTTCTTTATATAAAGAGCAGATTTTCAGGCGGTCTTTATATTTGGCTTTAGAACTAAGAAGATAACTGTCCTGATTGCCATCGATATATTCCTGGGTGATAACTGCGCCGTTAACCTTTGAATAGTTCATATTTGCAATAAGGCGCGTGGCGGTATTTCTATTATCATCCATATAGGGAGGCATCATCTGGCGAGTTTCGCCGCCAAAATCCGCAAGGCCGTTGCCAAGACCTATGACAGGCTTCCCATCCACAATTCCTTGCTGCACGTCCCATAGATGTACGTGTGCATCAATCTTAATACAATCCATAGTAACCTCACGCCTTTCAATATTTTTTACAAGTCTTTTTACGATGTGTCTGAATAATCTTTAGACTATTACACCAGTTCATTTTCTGAATTGTAGACAAAAGATTTCATCTTCAATATTTTAACGCTTCTGCTTGCCTCAGATGCAGATTCAGATATAGAATCTTCCGGTTTATTGACTTCTATAAGCACCTTGGAAAGTGATCCGTCGTTGTGAGTCAGAGCATCGAAAGCGCCTTTTGTATCATCAATCGGATATACATCACTTACCATGTCCATTACATTAACTTTGCCTGAAGATATGAGATCTATAACGGCTTCGAAATCTTTCGGATAGGAGTTCCTGCTTCCGAAGACGTTCAGTTCTTTTTTCAGAAGGATTGAGTGAAGGAAGGTGGTCTCTTTCTTGCCATTGCCTATCAATATGATCTTACCTGCAAATGCTGCGCAGTCTATGCAGTTTAGGAATGTGACACTGCTACCGCAAGCTTCGACGCATACATCGAAACCGTTGCCATCTGTGATCTTCATGGACTCTTCGAGAATGTCAGTTTTAGCTGAGTTGATAGTGCCTGTAGCGCCGAAGTGCATAGCCTTTTCAAGTCTTCCGTCAAGGATATCAGCAACATATACTCTCGCACCCTTGGCAACAGCGGATATCGTTGCAAACAGGCCTATAGGACCAGCGCCTACAACCAGCACTTTGTCAGAAGGCTTGATCTGTGTACGGCTAAGAGCGTGCCAGCCGATAGTGAAGGGCTCTACAAGTGCAAGCTCCTTGGCAGACAGGCCGCGGCCTGGATATATGCGCTCTATTGGCATTACGATATAATCACGAAAACTTCCGTCTCTCTGAACGCCCATAGTCTGGTTGTCAGTGCAGCAGTTAACAAAGCCCCTCTTACAGGAATAGCACTTGCCGCAGTTGAAGTAAGGGTTGCAGGTTACGATATCACCTGCTTTAAGTCCCTTGGAGTTCGCAGGTATCTCAACGATCCTTGCACTAAACTCATGGCCGGGGATCCTGGGATATGTGGTAAAAGGCTGATTGCCTGTGAAGCTTGCTACGTCTGCTCCACAGATTCCACAGTAGAGGACCTGAAGAAGCGCCTCGCCTTCACTGGGAGTTGGCTTCTCTGTCTCTACTACTGATATTTCAAATGGTTTATTTATAAGTACAGTTTTCATGTTTTTGATATATTGACCTCCACTTGGTTCTTTTGAATTGGTTTTATTAGGTGAATTGCCACCTTTTTTGTTTGAATATTTCTTGTTCAAGATAACAGCAGCTTTCCTAGGGGTATTATGTGATTCGCTATTATCTATCTCTGTTTACGTATTTCTCGTTCCAGATAACTGCTGTTTTAAGCGGTGAATTCTTGGAGTAGATCTTCTCTTTATAAGCCTTGATCGGATCGGCAGCGAATTCTTTTCTGTCTATGAGTTCGACGATCTCGTCGTAGTTACTCTTTGAGAGGAGTTCTATTGCTTTCTCCATGTGATCCTGCCTGAAATTGATGGAGGCTATGATGAGATGATTTTCAAATCCAAAAGGCATTGTGTCAAAAGAAATCTTGGGTCCTAAAGAGAAGCTGTTGTACAGGCCGTTGCATCCCAGCACTTTGTGCTCAAAAGCAATCCTGTGCTCGACATTACTGCCGCTGACGCCGATGAAAGTAGTAGCTCTTCCGCCAAGCTTTTTGATAATGGCATCTGCAAGCTCTTTCTCAGTATCATAAGTATTGCGAAGGTACTGTGCGCCGGAGTTCTTGACAGAGAAAGTTACCTTCTTGGAATCTTCAGGGCTTCTTGCTATGAACAGAATCTTAGCTTCAGGATACTTCTTGGATATGAGGTCGCCGATGAACATACCGGTAGTTCCAAGACCGAAGATGACTGTTCTGTCGAAGATCTCTTTTTGGGCAATCTCTCTGGCCGATGCCTCATCGCACTTATGTGCTCTCATAGTACGCCTGAAGTTGTGGGCGCTGCCCATGTCTTCCATGCGCTCTAGCTGGAATAGCATGCAGGCGAATGGATCAGGGAATACCATTTTTTTGGCAAAAGACAGATCGAGCTTGCCGTCATGTACATATCCATCCGGGATAGGCAGCAGCATGTCAGGATTGAAATATTCCTTGTCTGCAAAAAGCCCATCAGCCTTGTCGCAGCCGTATTCGAAATAGGTCTCATCTTCTGTGTATCTTGTAGGATCTATGGAATCACCGCCCCTTATCAGAACTATTGCGAAGCGGTTTTGTGAAGGAACCCATACGATGCCTTCGTGGCCGTTGACAAGCCTGTTCTTACCTTCAGGGAATTTGGCAGATAGTTCTCCCCTTTGCCCCATGTTCATGAGCTCATTGTCTGTGCCGCAAAAACCAACCATGACAGGCTCGCATAGTACGCTGTCGAGAAGCGGTTCCCCCTTAAGACGCTGCCTTTTGGTGTTCTCGATCTCTACATCGCCGTAGACCAAAGGCCTATTGGCATCATTTTGAAAATAAGTGCCTTTTACGATCATTTGTAACCTCCCCATTTATTGTATTTATTTGATGAAAACAGTGTATCTTGCTTAAAACTTCCCACTTGGACAGACCGGCATCCCCAAAGTCTTTACAGGGGGCAGGCAGTATATAAATCATTGCCGCGCTGTTAATTGTTTTATAATTCATGGCATGATATCTGGAGCTTTTTATTCTGGGGTCCAAACTCGCTTCGCTCAAACATGTGGACCCCTGGCAGAATAAAAATCTCCATCTATCACGCTCATGAATTCTATAAAACAATTAAAAAGCGCGGCAATGATTTATATACTGCCTGCCCCCTGTAAAGACTTTGGGGATGCCGGTCCGTCCAAGTGGGAAGTTTTAGTATTTTTATCGTTAGTTTACGAATGCTTAAGAGTGCAAGGCATCTAGAGATGCCTGTTTTTATTTTGACCGGAGAGAATTGTTGATGATGTTTTTTGAAGAAATAGAATAGTCCGGTCGTAATTATGAGTCAAAAGAAAATTTTGAATCATATCGCATGTATTTATATAACCCCCTGTACTAGAGCACTTTACTTTAAGCTTTATATAAGGCCATGAACTAGAGCTCTTTACTTTAAGGATAAATCAGATAATATATGCCTAACAATGTCATAGAATGACGTGATAAGGCGATTAATGTCGTATAATTACAGCTTTGCCTATATGATTTTGAAGCTGGACATTTTAGAATGGTATTAGAGATGGGACGTTCATTTGGGGCGTATTAAGCAAGGATATACTGCCTGTAGTATGGAAAATATGATCATGGCAGTAGGATAAAGCGGCAGACAACTGCCTAAAACAAGAAATCAAGAATCATGGCAGTAGGGTATATGGGAGGGTATCACTATGAAGTATCGAGATCTAAGAATTTCTTTTGAGTTATCAGATATAGAATTCACAATCTTAAGTATTGGAGAAGAGACGATTCTGACTCCCTTCCCCAAGCATAGCCACAGTAAGAGCAGCTATGAACTTCATTATATTAAGAGCGGGCATGGAACCCTTATTGCAGACAATGTGACATACAAGGTCGGCCCGGGGACATTTTTTGTAACAGGCCCGGGAGTCCTTCATGAGCAGATCTCAGATATGGATGACCCAATGGTTGAGTATGGCATGTATCTACAGGCTTTTGTTCCGGGGGTGGTATCTAAAGATAACACCATGTCTCTTTTTCTAAATACTGTTTTCTATATATGTGACGCCGGCCAGAAGCCTGCCTATATCATGGAGGAGATATTTAAGGAGTTAAGAGATACAAGGTACGGATATGAGCTTATGCTCAATGCTCTTATACAGCAGTTCCTGCTTACTATTACAAGACTTTACGAGAACGGAACTGTAAGACGTCAAAAGGCAGTGCTTGCAAGCCCTGCAGATATGACCTATCTCACTATAGAGGAGGCATTTCTATATGACTACAAGGATCTGACGCTTCCGGAACTTGCCAGAAGAGTTAATCTTGGCCCCCGTCAGACCCAGCGCCTTCTTAACAAGCATTACAACCTGACTTTCTCCCAGAAGAAGGCAGAGGCCAGGATGTCAGCGGCGCTCCTTCTTTTAAAGGGCACTACTAAAAGCATAGGTCAGATTTCTGAAGAGCTGGGATTCTCGTCTCCGGAGCACTTTACCAATACATTCAAGAAGTATTATGGGATGACGCCGGGCTCCTATAGAAGATTGGCGTAGATAGTTCACAGGTACATTTATTTGAGCCAAAAGGTACTATTGATACAGATATCATCTGCTCAAACCTGGTGATATTCTGTCACAAGAAAGCTTTGTTCAGAAGATTAATAAAAACTATAGACCATGATAATTATTGCGATATTTGTCGCATGTTTTGAGAAGAATTAAGGGTTTTAATATTGCAAAATTAGTGTATGGAAAAACTCAAACTTAACTTCATATCATGAGCAAAGCGAGTGGCTAATAAAATCAATACATTAAGTGGGGGCATATAATGGCAACTAATAATAATACAAAAATAAACTTATGGTACAAGCAGCCTGCAAGAAGATGGGAAGAGGCACTGCCTCTTGGATGCGGAAGACTTGGAGCCATGGTGATGGGCGGAGTATCCAGAGATGATATATTCCTTAATGAAGACAGCATCTGGAGCGGTAAGCCTACAGACAGGATCAATAAAGATGCTAAAAAGTATCTAGGAAGGATCAGGCAGCTTATAAGAGAGGGCAAGATCCCTGAAGCTGAGAAGCTGTCTATGATGGCACTTTCAGGTACTCCTAATTCTGAAAGGTCATACGAAACAGCAGGTAACCTTGCTATCTTTTTTGACAATGAAGGTGAATATACTGATTACAGACGTGAACTTGATCTTGGTACCGGAATTGTGACGGCTTCGTATAAGATAGGCAGCACTGAGTATACAAGGAAGTGCATAGCTTCTGCAGACTATCAGGTTATCGCATATCACATTGAAGCTGGAAGATCTGGTAGCGGCGATGATAGCGGCCTTTTGAACTTCTCTATGAGACTTGAAAGATGCCATAACAGGCAAGATGAGATCATATACGATGATGATGAGATCGGATTCCATGTAACATCTGATGAAGGACATCCCTTTGCTGTAAAGGCAAGGGTTGTGACAGATGGCGGCAGTATCACATCTATAGGCGAGCATCTTGTGATAGAAGGAGCCAGGGCTGCAACTATTTTTATTGATATACATACAAGCTTTTATGACAAAGACTATCTCAAAGCCGGAAGCGACAATCTTGACAGAGCTGCAGCCTCCGGTTGGGACAAGATACTTGAGAATAACATCAAAGACTTTGAAGATCACTTTAATACCATGTCCCTGAAATTGAGTAATGTTAACGCTAAAGATAATGCGCTCGGTGGTATCTCCAAAAGAGAACTTCCAACTGATGAAAGACTTGAAGCATTGAAAAAGGGAGAAGAAGATCCTGAACTTTTTGCAATCTATTTTATGTATGGTCGTTATCTTCTTTTTGCATCCAGTAGGGGAACATGCCTTCCGGCAAATCTTCAGGGAGTATGGAATAACAGCATGACTCCGCCATGGGAGAGTAAGTATACTATTAACATTAATGCTCAGATGAACTACTGGATTGCAGAGAGTGGTAACTTATCAGATTGTCATATGCCTTTCTTTGAGCTTCTAAAAAGAGTATGTGAAAATGGCAAAAAGACTGCCGAGAAGATGTATGGCTGCAGAGGTTCGGTGGCTCACCACAATACTGATATATATGCAGATACCGCGCCTCAGGATCATTGCATATCATCGACCTTCTGGATCATGGGCGAAGCGTGGATGGCAACTCATATCTGGGAGCACTATCTGTATACAGGTGACAGGAAGTTCCTTGAAGAGTATTTCTACATATTGGATGAGTGCGTGGCTTTCTTCAAAGACTTCCTTATAAGAAATGAAGAAGGCAAGCTCGTCACATCGCCGTCAATATCACCTGAGAATGTCTATATAATGAACAACGGCATAAGAGGCTGCATGTGTGAAGCTCCGACTATGGATATTGAGATATTGACTGAGCTGCTTACCGATTATATCAAAGCCGGGCAGACTCTTGATATTGATGAAAAGAAGATAAAAGATGCAAAAGATATACTTGCAGATCTTCCTGAGATTAAGATCGGCAGATATGGTCAGATTCAGGAATGGCTTGAAGACTACGATGAGCAGGAGCCTGGTCACAGGCATATATCCCACCTCTACGGAGTATATCCCGGAACTTCTATCAGCATAGACAAGACACCAGAACTTATGAAGGCTGCAAGGAAGACTCTTGAGAGAAGACTGTCTTATGGCGGCGGCCATACAGGCTGGTCCAGAGCCTGGATCATCGGATTGTATGCTCATTTCATGGATGGGGATAAGGTTTATGAGAACTTGAATGCCCTTTTGTGCCAGAGTACATTCAATAATCTTATGGATTCACATCCGTATGGAGCAGGCGCGATCTTCCAGATTGATGGAAACTTCGGCGCTGCTGCAGCGATGCTTGAGATGTTGGTTCAGGGCGATGGAGAGAGATTCCGACTCCTTCCGGCCCTTCCAAAACAGTTCTCTACAGGATCTGTAAGCGGCCTGTGCTTAAGAGGCGGATACGAGCTTTCTATGGAATGGAAAGATCAGAAGGTCACAAGCTATGAGATAAAGCGCAGGGAAAATACATCTTATGATGATACGGACAAAGAAATTGAAGTCGAAGTAAATGGAAAGAAGCAGGTTGTAAAGCTTTGAACCGGAAGTGAAAATTGCAATCTACTTAGCAGGTAAGAAACAATAGTATGTTCAAAACAATGTTGCTATTGATCTTAACTGGTTGTATAATTGATAACGATTTTCAGTTGAACATATTCTTTCGGGTTTCATGAATATGTGATAGAACGACATCTTCTGAGATGAGGATCAAGACACTAAATGTTTTTATGAGAAAGGAGAAGACAGCGATGACAAGAATTAACAGTTCTAAGGCAAGCAGAATCTTTGCCGGCATGATCGCGGTTCTGATGATTCTTGGCGTGCTGTTTTTTTCTTTCTATATCAGTTCAGAACTTGAGCATAACTGTACAGGTGGAGATTGCCCGATATGTGCAAGCATCCAGCAGTGTGAGAATGTTCTTCATAAAATAGGTGGCGGGATAGCATTGGCTGTTTCTATCATACTGCCTGTTTTACTTATTTGTGTTTTAATATATATTTCTGGCAATGATCTATTGCAGGCAACACCTGTTTCTAGAAAAATCCGTATGAATGATTAAAAAGACCTCCGGTGTGCTGATCTGTATGTACATGGCTTTATTTGTGTTGTCAAAAATCCGGCACAGATCATTTTTCTCTTTGATCATAATCCATGTATTTTTTAGCTATATCAGTCAGCATATCAGAAAATCAAATATTAGATAGCTATATCTATTGTATAGATAGTTATTTGTTACTGTTTGGCAATAGCCAAGCCTTTTTTGCATATTTTGATTTCTGGAGGTTTTTTATGAAAAAATATATATCTACTATCATTGCTACTGCTATGGCAGGTAGCTTTCTTTGCGCATGCGCTTCTGGCAACTCTTTGACTGAAAACTCCGCTAATAGTGCAGTTTCTGGGGACGCAACAGTATCTGATAATGGTGCTGATAATGCCAGCGGCGATACCATGAGTATCGTTACAACTATTTTCCCGGAATATGACTGGGTTATGAATGTACTTGGAGACAATGCGTCAAATGCAGAAGTTACAATGCTCCTTGATAACGGTGTGGATCTTCACAGCTATCAGCCTACAGCTGATGATATCCTTAAGATCTCAACTTGTGATCTCTTTATATACGTAGGAGGAGAGTCAGACGAATGGGTTGAGGATGCTCTTCTTGTAGCTACAAACAAGGATATGGTAGTGATCGATCTTCTGGATGTCTTGGGTGAATCTGTCAAGGAAGAGGAAGTAGTCGAGGGCATGCAGGAAGAAGACGAACACGACCATGCCGAAGATTCAGATCATGACGAAGATGCAGAACACGATGAGGGAGAAGTAGAATACGACGAGCATGTATGGCTCTCACTTAAGAATGCATCAGTACTGGTGCAGAGTATAGCAGATGCGCTTGAGACTATAGATCCTGACAATGCAGATACTTACAAATCCAATGCGTCAACATATATAGATAGCCTAAATGCCCTTGATGCTCGCTATGAAGAAGCTGTTAACTGCGCTACTTATAACACAGTTCTATTTGGTGACAGATTCCCCTTCAGATATCTTGTGGATGATTATGGTCTTGATTACTATGCAGCTTTCGTTGGATGCTCTGCAGAGACAGAAGCAAGTTTTGAGACGATAACCTTCCTTTCTCAGAAGGTCGATGAACTTGGACTTCCTGCAGTACTTACTATTGAAGGCAATGACCATCGTATAGCTGAGACTATAGTTGGTAATACATCGTCCGGCGATCAGCAGATTCTAACTATGGATTCCATGCAGTCCACAACATCCAAAGATGTAGAAAATGGTGCATCATATCTATCTATTATGGAAGACAATCTCGATGTACTGACCAAGGCTCTTAGCTGACGGATTATTTGAAATAAGGAGGAGTTAAATTAGAAATTAACTCCACAAATTGGTGTCGCGAGCTCCGCCAATTTGAACCATTAGTCACTTTCTTCGCTCGCGATATGAGGTTAAATATGGCATTACTTAAAGTTCAGAATCTGTCCCTGGGATATGATTCGCATGCAATTGTAGAGAATCTAAACTTTACAGTAAATACAGGAGATTATCTGTGCATAGTTGGAGAGAACGGCTCAGGTAAATCAACTCTTATGAAGACACTGTTACATCTTCAGGAAGCGATCAGTGGTCAGATTCTGACTGGTGATGGCCTTAAGAAAAATGAAATTGGATATCTGCCACAGCAGACCATAGTTCAAAAAGACTTCCCCGCATCCGTAAGAGAGATAGTTCTCTCCGGATGTCAGGGGCGAAGCCGCTTAAGACCTTTCTATAGCAAGGAAGACAAAAAGCTTGCAAGGATCAATATGGAGCGTATGGAGATACTTGACCTTGAAAAAAGATGCTACCGCGAGCTCTCAGGAGGCCAGCAGCAACGCGTCTTGCTTGCAAGAGCGCTGTGTGCCACAAGAAAAGTTCTTCTTATGGATGAGCCTGTATCAGGTCTTGACCCCAAGGTTACGGCACAGATGTATGAACTTATACAAAAACTAAACAAAGATGGAATAACCATTATCATGATCTCGCATGATATTGCAGCAGCAGTATCCTATGCAAGCCATATACTTCATATAGGCGATGACATTTTCTTTGGAACACGGGATGAATATAAAGAAAGCGAAGTTGGAAAGCTCTTCCTGATGCAGAACAAGATAGCTTTAAATATTACAAATACTATAAATGCTACAAATACTATAAATAATACAAATACTATAAAAACTATAGAAGCGCCTGGCTCAAATACAGAATCAAGACTCGGGCAGGGACAAGGAGGTCAGGCATGATATTCGATAAATTTATGATGTATCTTCAATATCCATTTGTGCGTTATGCACTTATAGTTGGTATACTTATTGCCCTTTGTTCATCACTTCTTGGGGTGACGCTGGTACTTAAGAGATTTTCATTTATCGGAGATGGATTATCCCATGTAGCCTTTGGTGCTATAGCCATAGCATCAGTTTTTAATCTGACCAATAAGATGCTTCTGGTACTGCCTGTAACTATCATAAGCGCGGTTCTTTTGCTTCGCACAGGTCAGAACGCCAAGATAAAAGGCGACGCTGCGATAGCTATGATATCAGTTGGAGCTCTTGCATTTGGTTACCTTATCATGAACATATTTTCGACATCATCGAACTTATCCGGTGATGTATGCAGTACTTTGTTTGGATCGACTTCAATACTTACTCTTACGCAGAAAGAGGTGTGGGTCTGCATAGTATTGTCGATTGCAGTTGTTATTATCTTTGTACTTTTTTATAACAAGATATTTGCAGTGACTTTTGATGAAAATTTTGCAAAGGCAGCAGGCACCAGCGCTGATACCTATAACCTTCTTATAGCGATAGTCATAGCAGTTATCATAGTACTTGCAATGAACCTTGTGGGTTCACTTCTTATATCCGCACTTGTGATATTCCCTGCGCTGTCAGCTATGAGGATATTCAGAAGCTTTAAGAGCGTTACGATATTCTCTGCAATATTGTCGGTGATATGTGCTTTTGGCGGTATGGTCATATCTATTCTTGCAGGTACACCAGTTGGATCAACGATAGTTGCAGTGGACGTAGCAGCTTTTGCCATATGCAGCATTATCGGATTTATATCAGGCAGAAGATAAGTAATATAAAGAAGAAAAGTAAGATAATGAAGTACCCGAAGGAGTAATAGATCATCATGAAAAAGAATATATGCTTATTGTATATTATATCGCTAATGTGTATAGTATCAGGCTGCGGAGATATTGCGCCGTCATCGAGAACTACAAGTTTGTCGCCAACTGTTGGAGATGTACTTGAAGCAGGAATAGAAGCAGAAGACAGTAAGAATACCACGTCAGAGCAAAACGATTATAAAAGTGAAAACAGTACTTCTTTTCAAGATGCTGTATCAGACAATGCCGTAAGCAATATGAACTCTCAGGATATAGCATCGTCTGATAATTCTGCAAGCGGCAGATCCAGCGGTGTGAATGAAAATGCTCCTTTACCTGAATCGGTGGATGATTCTGCAGTGCTTGGAAATAGCGAAGAAGGCATCGATATAGATCTGACAAATGCCTCAGCTACAGTAGTGTATTCTGAAGTATATGACATGATGTACTTCCCGGAGAACTATGTGGGCAAAACCATAAAGATGGACGGACTATTCACCTATTACTATGATGAAGCCATGGACAAGTACTACTTTGCCTGCATTATTATGGATGCCACAGCATGCTGCTCTCAGGGAATTGAATTCGAGCTTACTGATGATTATGTATATCCTGATGATTATCCTGAGGATGGCGGAGATATCTGCGTAGTAGGTACATTCGATACCTATGAAGAAGAAGGCTTTACTTACTGCGTGTTAAGGGATGCAAGGCTTTGCTAGTGTACTGACTCCTTCATATTTAATCAAATTACTTGGCTATGAATTTATCTACATCGTCATAAAATCTTGCCAATGGTTATAGCTGTGTTTATATAAAGGCTTTTGGGGTGCTGTTTTTTTGAGTGGTAGTTTAAGTTAGTAACTAAACATGTAAGTAAAAACCTCTTTAGGTTGTGGTATACCCTAAAGAGGTTTTGGCGTCTGGAATCATATCAATGACGGACCCTGGAAAAAATTTTTCTATATTATGGAAAATTGATGTAAATTAATATTAATATTGATATATAATAGGTTGTTCGAATAATACATGGCATGCTAATGGCATATAAATCAAACTTCAGATTAGGCGGTAAGTATCCTTGAAGGCATTGATGGGGCAGACAGATAATAAAACATTTCCACGCTTTTAACTGTTTTATAAAATTCATGAGCGTGATAGATGGAGGTTTTTATTCTGCCCGGGGTTCACCTGTCTGAGCGAAGCGAGTTTGAACCCCGGAATAAAAAGCTCCAGATATCATGCCATGAATTTATAAAACAGTTAATGCGTGGAAATGTTTTATTATCTGTCTGCCCCATCAATGCCTTCAAGGATACTGTTCCATCTATGTGTTGAGTAAAGAATCAAACAGGAGAGATATAGTGAATCTTTTTGACATAATTGGCCCCATAATGGTAGGCCCCTCAAGCTCCCATACTGCAGGAGCTGTAAAAATCGGATACGTATCAAGAAAGCTGATTGGAGAGCCCATAGCAGAAGCAACTATCAATCTGTATGGCTCCTTCCTTGCTACAGGTAAAGGACATGGTACCAGATTTGCCATAGCGGCAGGACTTCTTGGTATGAAGCCTGATGATAAGAGGATACCGGACAGTTATAAGTATGCTGAGGAAGCTGGTATGAAGCTGACATTTGGAGAAGCAGAGCTTCATGATGTGCATCCCAACTCTGCCCAGCTCATATTAAAAGGAGTCTCTGGTAAAGAGCTCGAAGTAGTCGGAGAATCTGTCGGAGGATCGCTGATCAATATAGCCCAGATAGACGGAATCGCTGCTAACTTCTCAGGAGATTATCCGACACTGATAGTTCATAACGTAGATCAGCCCGGACATGTTGCAGAAGTTACCAGTATGCTTGCACATAAATCTATTAATATAGCAACAATGCAGCTCTACAGATCCAGTAGAGGCGGCGAGGCTGCAATGGTAATAGAGTGTGACAAAGAAGTCCCTGCAGAGTCCATTAAGTGGCTTGCGCATCTTGAGGGAATTAATAAGGTTACGTATTACAGTCTTTTGAACTAAGAATATATATGAGGTTAAGTTTGAAAATGATTCATTTTCAAACCCAAATTGATGACGCGAGCTCCATCAATTTGAACCATTAGTCACTCGCGACATGAGGTTATAAATGAGTTTTTCTAAATTGACAGATATAATAAAGCAGGCAGATGAGCATAATATAGCTTTCTGGGAAGTGATAATGCATGATGACATGCAGGAGAGGAATGTCACTGATAAGGAAAGTTTTGATGAGATGCTGGTAATGCTACGTGCCATGAGAACAGCAGATGAAGAATATGATCCAAGCCTTATCTCTGCAAGCGGACTTGCAGGAGGTGATGGCGAGAAGCTTCATCAGTATAGACTTAAAGAAAATAAGCTTCTTGGCGATTATATATCTCAGGTTATGGAGAAAGCTATCAAGATGGGCGAATCCAATGCCTGTATGAAAAGAATCGTAGCAGCGCCGACAGCTGGTTCCTGCGGAGTTATCCCTGCAGTCCTTCTGACTTATGAAGAGCAGAAGGGCGTATCTGAAGAAGAGATAGCTAAGGCACTGTTTGTGGCAGCAGGAATAGGAGAAGTTATAGCAGCAAGTGCCTGCATATCAGGGGCTGGTGGCGGATGTCAGGCTGAGATAGGTTCTGCAAGTGCGATGGCAGCAGGAGCTCTTACTTATCTTGAAGGCGGAACCAATGAACAGATAGTTCATGCAGTAGCTCTCTCTCTAAAGAATATGCTGGGACTTACCTGTGACCCAGTAGCCGGCCTTGTAGAAGTTCCCTGCATTAAAAGAAACGTCTCCGGAGCTGTTAATGCTGTAGTATCATCTCAGATGGCTATGGCAGGCATCAAAAGTGCCATAGAACCTGATGAAGTCATAGATTCTATGAGAAGAATCGGCAAGCAGATACCGGAGTGCCTTAGAGAAACATCAAGAGAAGGCCTTGCAATCACACCTTCCGCAATTGCAGTAGCCAAAAGATTAAAATAAAGAACATAAACTTTTTTTTACAAGCTGGAAATAACGATTATATATTCAAACTTCCCACCTGGACGGTGATACTGCACCGTTCAGGTGGGAAGTTTTGTCAGATATCTATAACACTATTTATCAGAAAGTCATCGTGTATCCTTCTTCGAAGATCTCGCCTTTTCTTAATATATTTCCATATTTTCTGTTTTCGAGTTTTTTGTCAAAGTCTTCGCCATCTGCTCTTCCGTACCAAGGCTCTATGCACATGAAGGGAGCATCCTTGCCGGCAGGAGACCATAGACCAAAGAGTGGTGCATCGAAGTCTACAGTTACAATCCTCTTATCTTTTTCATATAAGGATACGCTTGTTGCCTGCCTATCCTCTACTACCAGCGCATCGCCTGCAAACAGTTCATTTGAAAGGTGAAGCTTACCATTATCAAGATCATACTTTTGTGTACTATTAGTAATAAGCCCCTCACTATTAAGAATATATGATGTGATGGAGTCATTCACAGGAGCCTTTGAAGATTCATCACTTATCTTAGCAAATGTAAGATAAGAATCTTTGAGGCAGCAGTTGAAGGCCGGGTGAGCTCCTATAGAGAAGTACATGATATCCTGATCCTTGCCAGATACACGCCAGCTCACAGATACGCTCTTACCTGTAAGAACGTATTCAACTTCAAGCATGAACTTGAAAGGATACTTGGCAAGTGTTTCTTCATTTTCTTCAAGGCGCATTACTATGCGGTTCTTGGAACTATCTACAAGATCAAATTCCATATCTCTGGCAAAACCGTGCTGTGACAGAGTATATGTCTTTCCATTATATACAGACTCTTTGTCCTTATAATTACCAACAAGTGGGAAAAGAATAGGAGAAGTACGCTTCCAGTACGTCGGATCAGCCTGCCACATATATTCGAGGCCATTCTGATCTTTTATAGAGCGGATCTCTGCTCCGAAACTTTCTACAGATACTGTCAGTTCTTCGTTTGCAATGCTATATAACATAATAAATCCTCCGATATATGGTGGTTTTTGCACATGCCTTTGTGTATGACTGTATAGATTGGATCATCGTCTTACAAAATCAAAAACTGTGCGGAATTTTGAGATACATTCAAGACTACATGTGGTTTAATTATACCTCAAAAACCTTGGCCTAGGTGAAAAGACATAATAGATAGGTTAAGTTTAAAAATGCTATATTTTCAAAAACAATTTACAATTCTTTTGACACTTATATCAGCATCATGATATCAATCATATTTTGAAGAACTTTTGCAAAACAGTGGAAAATATAACGGTATTTTCATTTGAAACTTAAAAAGTCTACTGGAAAAAAGTTTCCTTAAAAGGTGCGCATTTATCTCTTGTATAGTTCTTGAAATTTATATTTAGTTTATAAAAGTTATGGAAACTGCACAAAAACGTTCATTAAATAACGACTTACAGATAGTAAAATACACAAAGAACCATTGATTTGAGTTTATATAATCTTTATAATTTGATTATAAATTCATAATAACAGGAGGGAATACAGTATGCTATTTCAACTTTATTCATCTAGTGCAGCTATGCAGCTCCTTGGATGGATCCTCGTATTTGCGGGACTTATCCTTTTCAATGAGATCGGACGCCGCACTAAGATTGGTGGAATGATCGTATTTGTTATCATTCCGGTGATACTCACTGTATACTTTATAGCTATTCAGGCAGGTGCATTTGGAGGTCTTTCCAATCCTACCAGAGCATATATGAATGGCTGGTTCCATTACTTCAAGCTTTATGCTGCAGACATAGGATGTGTCGGTTTCATGATGATCAAGTACAAATGGGGCCTTGGCAAAAAGGAATGGTTCAAATGGTGGCCTTGGTTCATCGTATCAGCTAACATCATGATCGCTAACGTATCTGACCTTGAGTCTGCATTTGCTGCAAGAGGAATCACAGGTGATTTCTCAGGCGCATGGTGGGCTTCCAATGAAGGTGTATTCATCTACGGTGGATGGTGGAATATCCTCAACTTCATCGCAGGTATGATCAACATCTTCTGTATGACAGGTTGTGTTAAGCTCCTTACTTCCAATGACAAGAACAAGAGCGATATGCTCTGGCCTGATATGACTATCTGGTTCATTCTTGCATATGATGTATGGAACTTCGAGTACACATATCTCAATCTTCCTACACACTCATGGTACTGCGGCGTTGCACTTCTTCTTGCTCCTACTTTTGCAAACGCATTCTGGAACAAGGGTGCATGGATCCAGAACCGTGCCAACACACTGGCTATCTGGTGTATGTGGGCTCAGGTAGTACCGCTCTTCCAGCTCAAGGGCAGATTTGCTGCAGCACTTCCGAGAATATACGGCGGCGCTACAGAAGCCGGAATCACAACTATGGATCTGTACGAGAAGGCTATAGCAATCTTTAATGCAGGTGATGGTAAAACAGTTGCAGCTAATGAAGCTATGGCACAGATGGGCATAACAGCTGATCCTACAGCACAGGGCGTAGTAGCTATCGCAGCCGTAGTGATCAACGTTGTCTGCATCATGGTTATCATCAAACGCTCCATCAAGGCTGGTCGCAATCCTTATTCCAACAATGTATTTGAAGGAACAAGAGATTTCGAAGAAGCAATGGCAAGAGCAGAGAGATAAGACGATTCGAGCATCATAATTCATTTTGATTTAAGATTGTATCATAAGGGTAAAATGTTATTTTTGATATATGGTAATTAACGGGTAACTAGACTCCTGATATGGCATTTCGCTGTATCAGGAGTCTTTTTATATCCAGTTATAGGAAAAAGCTATTATACAAATCTGAAATAGGGTGCTAGAATACAATCATTCAAATCCTATAGAAATAGTATGAAAACAGCAAACACGGTCAAAGGAGGAGACAATTATGGGAAAATTATTTACATCAGAATCAGTAACAGAGGGACATCCGGACAAGGTAGCAGATCAGATTTCAGATGCAATACTTGATGCACTCTTAGAGCAGGATCCCAAGTCAAGAGTTGCAGCAGAGACAACTGTAGCGACAGGACTTGCACTCATCGTAGGCGAGATCACAACCAAGGCTTATGTAGATATTTCCAAGGTTGTCAGAGATACGATCAGGGAGATTGGATATACCAAGAACTCAGATGGATTCAATGCTGACTCCATAGCAGTCCTTCAGTCAATCGATGAACAGTCTGCAGATATTGCACTTGGCGTAGACAAGGCATACGAGTCCAAACAAGAAGGCGCTTCCAAGGATTACGGAACAGGCGCAGGAGATCAGGGTATCATCTTCGGATATGCAACCAATGAGACACCTGAGTATCTGCCTCCGGCTATCTCTTTTGCCCACAGACTTACAAGACAGCTTGCCAAAGTCAGAAAAGATGGCACACTTGCTTACCTTGGGCCTGATGGTAAGAGTCAGGTTACTGTCGAGTTTGATGACTCAGGCAAGAAAGTTAAGCGAATAGATACCATCGTCATTTCCACTCAGCATAGCGCTGATGTAACTCAGGAACAGATCCACAAAGATATAAAAGAATATGTCATCAAAGCAGTTATCCCTGCAGAGCTTTTAGATGAGGCTACCAAGTATTTCATCAATCCTACCGGAAGATTCGTAATAGGTGGACCTCAGGGAGATTCAGGACTTACAGGTCGTAAGATCATCGTAGACACTTACGGTGGAGCCGGACACCACGGCGGCGGAGCTTTCTCAGGCAAGGACCCGACAAAGGTAGATAGAAGCGCAGCTTATGCAGCAAGATGGGTTGCCAAGAACCTCGTAGCAGCAGGCGCTGCAGATCAGCTTGAGATAGAGCTTGCTTATGCTATCGGCGTTGCCGAACCTGTATCTATAACCGTAGATACATTCGGAACAGGCAAGTACTCAGATGAAAAGCTCGTTGAGGTTGTTAAGAACGTATTCGACTTAAGACCTGAAGCTATCATTGATTCACTTGATCTTAGAAGACCTATTTATAAGAAGACTGCAGCATACGGACACTTTGGAAGAGACGATGCAGATTTTACCTGGGAGAAGCTTGATAAGGTTGAAGCTATTAAGGCTCAGCTTGGCTGATCTTATATAGAAATAATATCCTTGGCAGTCCTAAGATAAAAGGATTGCCAAAGAATATAATGGCAGATCATATCGGTATACATTCTGTATTTAAGTTTAGTAATACCTATGATGAATTGAAATGTGAGGAGAACGGAGTATGAAATATTATGAATCTTTAAAGGAAGCTATAGGTAATACACCCATGCTCAAGCTCCAGAGGGCAGATGAGAGCATAACATCAGATATATATGCCAAGCTGGAGCTTTTCAATCCTTGTGGCAGCGTCAAGGACCGCGTTGGATACGCAATGGTCGAAGATGCTGAGAAAAGAGGAATATTAAAACCGGGAAGTGTGATCATAGAGGCCACAGCGGGGAATACCGGTATAGGAGTAGCTTTTGGTGCTTTGGGGAAAGGATATAAGGTTATCTTCGTAGTTCCTTTAAAGTTCTCTCCTGAGAAGCAGACTCTCATGAGGATGCTGGGAGCAGAGATTATCAATACACCTACAGAAGGGGGCATGCAGGGAGCTATCAAAAAGGCTGATGAACTTGTAGCTTCTACGCCGGGAGCTGTCCAGCTGGGACAGTTTGTAAATCCTGAGAATCCCGCTGTCCACTATCGTACAACAGGACCTGAGATCTGGAGAGATATGTCAGGACATATCGATTATTTTGTAGCAGGCGCCGGAAGTGGCGGTACATTCTCCGGAATTGTCAAATATTTAAAAGAGAAAAATCCTAATATCATCGCAGTTCTTGCAGATCCTGTTGGCTCTACCATGGGCGGCGGCGAGCATGCTGACTATAAGATAGAAGGAATAGGCAACGACTTCATAGCAGACACAATGGATATGTCTCTTGTAGACAGAGTTGTGAAAGTTAATGACGATCAGGCATACGGTCAGGCAAGAGAACTTGCTCATACAGAAGGTGTATTTGCAGGAAGTTCATCAGGAGCAGCCCTTTATGTTGCCAAGCAGATAGCAAGAGAAGAAAAGGGCAAGAATATAGTGACAGTCTTCCCTGACAGAGGCGACAGATACTTTAGTGAACATCTGTATGAATAATATTAAATATCATCTTAATTAAAACAATACAAAAAATATAATAAGTATATTTGAATACAAAATCAGTGTATTTATAAAATCGATAAGTATATTTATAGAAATATTTATTGTTTATAAGTATAGTACGAGAGGTAACGATCATGGCAATCAGCAGATTCAGTAATCATAAAATAGAAACAAAACTTATACATGGAGGAATATACGGCGACGAGCTGACAGGAGCTGTTAATGTCCCGATATATCAGACATCTACTTACGAGCAGGAGATTCCCGGAGTTCATAAGGGCTTTGAATATTCAAGAACAGGCAACCCTACAAGAAAGGCTCTGGAAGCCCTTATTGCAGATCTTGAGAACGGGACACAGGGCTTTGCTTTTGCATCAGGTCTTGCAGCTATCACAACAGTTCTTAGCCTTTTCAAACAGGGTGATAAGCTCATCATATCTGACAATGTATATGGCGGAACATATAGACTTCTTAGCAAGGTATTCGATAACTTTGGCATCAGCTTTGTATCAGTAGATACAACAGATCCAGCCAAGGTTGAGGCAGCTATAACAAGTGATGTCAAGGCCATCTATATAGAGACTCCAACCAATCCTCTTCTTGGTATCACAGACCTTCAGGCTATCTCCGATATAGCTCACAAGCACGGACTTCTTCATATAGTAGATAACACTTTCTATACACCTTATATCCAGAGACCAATAGAGCATGGTGCGGATATAGTGATCCACAGCGCTACCAAGTACCTTGGCGGTCACAGCGACCTTGTTGCAGGACTTGTAGTAGTCAATGATGCAGTACTCGGCGAAAAAATTGCATTTATCCAGAACGCGGCAGGAGGTGTCCTTGGACCTTTCGATTCATTCCTTCTTATTAGAGGTATCAAGACTCTTGGTGTTCGTCTTGACAGGCATGTTGATAATGCAGTAAAGATAGCAGATGCCCTTAAGAACAATGCTGATGTCAAGAACGTATACTATCCTGGATTTGAGGATCATCCGGGACATGATATTAACCTTAAACAGGCCAAGAACGGCGGAGCTATGATCTCTTTTGAGCTTACAGAAGGTCATGACATTAATAAGTTCTTCAGAGCTCTTTCTATCTTTGCTCTTGCAGAGAGTCTTGGCGGCGTTGAGTCACTTGTATGCCATCCTGCAACTATGACACACGCCGCTATTCCGAAGGAAGTCAGAGACAGTGTTGGCATCACTGATGGTCTTATCAGAGTATCTGTAGGTATCGAAGACGGGGATGAACTTACAAGAGATCTGCTTCAGGCAATAGAAGCTTCCCGCGTCTGATGACACGAGCTTACTTTGCTCGTGACATAAGATAATATTTATGCAAAAAAAGCTGCGTTTTTTACAAGCACAATTATCTACGGACTATGTGCAACAAGTAATAATTATATGATTTTTGCCATCAATAATATACTTATGCAGTATACATTAATAAATGTGTATACTGCATTTTTAAAAAATGTATAGTTTTTGAATCAAAAATTTTCTTTTTTGAAAAATACGTCAGTTATATTTTAAAACTATAGCCGGAAATATCTTACAAGTATTATTCAAAAAAAAATTTACAAATGCTATAGTGCTTAAAACAACAAATCAAAGTTTAGTTTTCAGGCAGGAGGAAAGAAATGGGCAAGTTGGACATAAGCATACCCGAGGTTTCCATAAGAGAGATAAGACTTGGATCCATCACAGGATATCAGGGGTCAGCCAAAGGACTTGTGGATGGATATGGATGCGGCGGACTTAAGAACAGAGATCGTAAATTCCAGCAATGTGCAGGATGTTCGATCAGTAAAGCTGCATGTATGGTAACTCTTATTCAGGATGCAGCGGTTATAATACATGGTCCTGTAGGATGTGCATCATGTCTTCATGAATTCAACTTTACATACTATGTAAATGCAAAATCAAGAAGAGGCATCGACAATCCTACTCAGAGAAAGATCTTCTCAACCAATCTCAAAGAAACAGACACAGTATACGGCGGAGCAAGAAAACTTGCAAAAGCTATACGTGAAGTAAATGAAAGAACAAATGCATCAGCTATATTCGTACTAAGCTCCTGTGCATCAGCAATAATCGGTGATGACATCGAGAGCGTAGCAAATGAAGCTGAAGAAGAGATCGGAAAGCCGGTAGTTGCTATCTACTGCGAAGGCTTCAGATCCACAGTATGGACAACAGGTTTTGATGCAGGCTACCACGGTATCGTAAGGAAACTGGTAAAGCCTCCGGTCAAAAAAGACAACGGACTTATAAATGTGATCAACTTCTGGGGATCAGATGTATTCACTAAGTGGTTTGAGCCTTTTGGAGTAAAACCCAATCTGATCACACCATATTCTACTGTAGAGGGCCTGTCACATGCATCAGAAGCATCTGCTACAGTTCAGATATGTCCTACGCTTGGTTCATATCTTGGAGCAGCCCTTGAGCAGGAGTATGGAGTTCCTGAGATCAGAACAGCAGCACCATATGGAATCATCCAGACTGACAGATGGTTCAGAGAACTTGGTAAGCTCCTTCACAAAGAAGATGTAGCAGAACAGGTTATTAAAGAAAAGAAAGAACAATATCTCCCTAGGATAGAAGAACTTCGTAAGAGACTTAAAGGCGTAAGAGCATATGTTACAGCGGGATCTGCTCATGGACATGCACTTCTTAACATCGTAGGAGACCTTGGAATGGAAGCAGTAGGAGCCAGCGTATTCCACCATGATCCGACTTATGATGGAGGCGACGGAGCCGCAGATCTTCTTGCAAGAAGAGTAAGAGACTATGGCGATGTACCTAACTATAACGTATGCGCTAAGCAGGAATTTGAATTTGTCAATGTTCTTAACAGGATCCGTCCTGATATCCTCCTTGCAAGACACGGCGGAATCACACTTTGGGCAGCTAAGCTTGGAATTCCGTCACTCCTTGTCGAAGACGAGCAGGCCAACATGGGATATGAAGGTCTCATAAGCTACGGTGAGAAGATCGTAGAGACTCTTGAAAACACAGAGTTTATTGAGAATCTTTCCAAGCATGCAACTAATCCATACACAGACTGGTGGATGAATGAGCAGCCTGACACATTCCTAAAAGAAGCTAAGACGGAGGTTATATAAATGGGAGCAGAAATAATAGAACAGGAAAGATTTACATGTGCTCTTGGCGCGATGCAGACAGTAGTTGCTATCCCAAAGGCGCTTCCCATCCTTCACTCAGGACCTGGATGCGGAGATATGGTATCAGGCTTTTTCCAAAGGTCTAAGGGATATGCAGGCGGAAGTACAACACCTTGTTCCAACTTCTCGGAAAAAGAGGTTGTATTCGGTGGTGTCAACAGATTAAGAGAACTTGTAGATAACTCATACAAAATACTTAATTCAGATCTTCAGGTTATTTTCACAGGATGTACTGCAGGAATCGTAGGCGATGATGTACAGTCAGTTGCTGAAGAGTTCAGGGATCAGGGTAAACCAATTGTATATGTTGAAAGCCCCGGATTTAAGAGTAACAACTATGTATCACACTCAGTAGTAGTCAATGCCATCATCGATCAGTATGTAAGCCAGTACGAGGATGAGAGCACATTCAGAAGCCAGAAGAATACAGTCAATGTATTTGCTTCAATTCCTTATCAGGATATGTTCTGGAGAGGCAACCTTGATGAATATAAAAGACTCCTTGAGGCTATAGGACTTAAGGTCAATATCCTCTTTGGTGACAGATCAAGAGGCGTCAAGGAATGGCAGAGTATACCAAAAGCAAACTTCAATATCCTGGTATCACCCTGGTATGGCAAAGATATAGTTGATCACCTTAAGGATATATACGGACAGCCTTATGTTCAGTATCCTAACATTCCGATAGGCGCCGGTGAGACAGAGAAGTTCCTTAATAAGGTAGTATCTTTTGCCATAGAGCAGGGCGCAGACATCAACGAGGTCGAAGCCAGAAAGTTCATCAAGAAAGAGTCGGATGCTTACTATGCACAGCTTGAAGATCTTGCGACATTCCTTCTTGAGTTCAGATACGGACTTCCAAATCATGCACATATAATCCATGATGCAGGCTATGTCCTGGGACTGTCCAAGTTCCTTATAAACGAGACAGGGGTTATTCCTAAGGAGCAGTTCATAGTAGATGATACACCTGAGAAATATCAGGAAGAGATCGCCAAAGAGCTTCAGAGTATATCTACCAAAAGGCAGATCCCGGTATTCTTCTCACCTGATGCCGGCAAGGCTCAGAACAAGATAAGAGAGCTAAGCCATAAGGGTAAGGGCGTCATCATAGGCGCAGGCTGGGACAAGCAGATAGCAAGAGAGAAGAACTACGACTTCATATCAGCAGCGATCCCTACTGATTACAGACTTGTCATGAGAACAGGTTATGTGGGATTTGCTGGAGGTTTAAGACTTATAGAGGATATCTACAGTAATACACTTTCTAAATTTGCTTGAACTCTGGCCGGCATTATCGTTTTGGCTCACAAGAAGCTGCAATATAACACATGGTTTTCTGAGGAGTTTTAAGATTTATATGAATATATTTATAAAGGCTTAAAACTCCCGGTCCTTAAAAGGCCCAAGAGGAGAATATTATGGGAAAATTAAGAGCTGCATTTGCAAGTAGTAATAATGCATATATAGACGAGCATTTCGGATCTGCACAGTATTTTCAGATATATGATATTGATGAAAAAGAAGCTGAATATGTAGAAGAGCGCAGGATAAATCCCTTGTGCAAGGGACACTGCGAAGGCGGATTTGAAGCGGCATATGATCTTCTTAAAGATACAGATGCCATATTCGTACTAAGAATAGGCGAGTCTGCTGCAGGATATATGATACAGCACGGAAAGAGAGTCTTTGAAGCTCATGGCTTTATCGAGAATATAGTTAATGAGCTTATAGGCGATGGCTTCGCTAAGGACTCAGACACAGACAATGATAACGAAAACGTAGTTCTTGCAAGCGGCGGTGCAGATCTGCTTGCAGGTGACGAAGGGCAGGCATATAGAAAAGAGGCAGTATAGTGGCAAAAAGTTACCAGGAGCTTACGCAGAATCATCCATGCTTTGCCCGTGGCCAAAAGAGCAATAAAGGAAGGATACACCTTCCGGTGTCACCTGGCTGCAATATAGCATGTAAGTTCTGCGACAGACAGATTAACGACTATGAAGACAGACCGGGAGTTACCAGCGAAGTAATATCCCCGGAAGAAGCACTTGAAGCTGTTGGCAGGGCTATTGAACTTAACCCGGATATCCATGTTGCAGGTATTGCAGGTCCGGGAGATACGCTTGCTACAGACTTCGCACTTAAGACATTCAGACTTATCAAGAATAGATATCCGGAGCTTATCAAGTGTATGAGTACCAACGGTCTCATGCTTCCTGACAAGGCTGATGAGATAATTGATGTCGGGGTTGATTCTCTTACAGTTACAGTCAATGCTGTAGATCCCAGGATTGAAGCCAAACTTAACAGCGCTATTGTATATCACGGTAAGAGATATACAGGAGAAGAGGCAGCAGGGATCCTCATTCATAACCAGCTTGAGGGCATCAGAAAAGTTGCAGCATCAGGAACATCAGTCAAGGTAAATACGGTACTGGTACCTGAGATCAACAAGGATCATATAGAGACTATAGCAAAAACTGTAGCACAGGCGGGAGCTAAGATCTACAACATCATACCCCTTATACCGCAGGCAGAGCTTGCATGGTGTAGTGCACCAACCTGCCATGACATCGAAAGAGCCAAGGCTGTTGCAATCAAGTACCTTGACGTATTCATGCACTGTTCAAGATGCAGAGCTGATGCGGTAGGCGTACCGGGAGGAGTAGATATATCTAAATACGTATGGCTTAAGGTTCTTAATACAAGACAGACATTTAGTCATGGCTGATGGAAAATAGTAACTAAAAAAGTAGCTTAAGAAACAATAACTAAAAATATATACCAATGATTTGAAAATATAGATATTGGTATATGAACCTATAGGAGGAGAGAAATGGCTGAGAAAGAACTTAGACAGATTGCAATATATGGAAAAGGTGGAATCGGAAAGTCAACAACAACACAGAATCTTACAGCAGGACTTGCTGAACTTGGTAAGAAGGTAATGGTAGTAGGATGTGATCCTAAGGCTGACTCCACAAGACTTCTGCTTGGTGGCCTTCACCAGAAGACAGTTCTTGATACACTTCGTGAGGATGGCGATGTACAGCTTGATTCGATCATGAAGGAAGGCTTTGGCGGAACAAGATGCGTTGAGTCAGGCGGTCCTGAGCCAGGTGTTGGATGCGCAGGTCGTGGTATCATCACATCAATTGGCCTTCTTGAAAGACTTGGAGCATATACAGAAGATCTTGATTATGTATTCTATGACGTTCTTGGTGACGTTGTATGTGGCGGTTTCGCAATGCCTATCCGTGAAGGTAAGGCTAAAGAGATTTACATCGTAGCATCAGGTGAGATGATGGCTTTGTATGCAGCTAACAATATCTCAAAAGGTATCTCCAGATATGCTAGAACAGGCGGTGTAAGACTTGGCGGTATCATCTGCAACTCAAGAAATGTAGATAGAGAAAAAGAGCTTCTTGAAGCCTTCGCTAAGGAACTTGGAACACAGCTTATCTACTTCGTACCAAGAGATAACATCGTACAGAGAGCTGAGATCAATAAGAAGACTGTTATCGCTTATGATCCTAACTCCAAGCAGGCAGATGAGTACAGAAACCTTGCAGAAGCAATCGACAAGAATACATTCCTTACAGTACCAAAGCCGATGACTCAGGAGAGACTTGAAGAGATCCTTATAGAGCATGGTCTTATCGATACAGAGGAGTATTCTAAGGCTATTTGATAATTTGAAAAAACAGGTCGGAGGTCACATGGCAGAATTTGTTACAATTAAAAACCTTCATAAGAATTTCATAAAAGATTCTGTTGAGATCAAAGTCCTAAACGGTGTCAATCTTACAGTTAATAAAGGGGAGATCTTCGGAGTCATAGGATTTAGCGGCGCCGGTAAGTCAACACTTGCCAGATGTATCAACAGACTTGAAACTCCGGATAGCGGTGAGATCTATGTTGATGGTACGCAGATCCTTGCTCTTTCGGAGAATGAGCTTAGGAAGAAGCGCAAGAAGATAGGAATGATATTCCAGAACTTCAATCTCTTCGAATCCAAGACTGTATACCAGAACATAGCGTATCCCCTTGTTATAGACGGTTATAAGAAGTCTGATATTAAGAAAAAGGTTCTTGAGACTGCTGAAATGGTAGGCCTTACAGATAAGCTTTCGGAATATCCGGGAGCCTTATCCGGAGGCCAGAAGCAAAGGGTTGGAATAGCAAGGGCTCTTGTGGGTGATCCTGATCTTCTTTTGTCAGATGAATCTACATCTGCTCTTGATCCTCAGACTACTATTCAGATCCTTGACCTTCTCAAAGAGATCAATAGGAAAAAGAATATAACTATTCTGATGATCACTCATGAGCTTGATGCTATCAAATATACCTGCAAGAAGATGGCTGTACTTGAAAACGGAGAGATCACAGAAGAGGGGCTTGTAGAGGATATATTCAAGAGTCCTACAAGTAAGACAGGAGCTCTTTTTGCTAAGGTATTCAATCAGATGCAGCATGCAGAACTTGGTGATGGTGCAGGAATCTAATAATAAAAGAAAAGAGGAAAGCCATGAGTTTATTGAATGAGCCATTTTCTAAAGTTTTCATAGCATCTTTTTCCAAAGATGTGTGGGACAGTATACTGCCATCAGTATCAGAGACTTTGTACATGACACTTGTAGCCAGCGTCATAATGCTGGTGATAGGGGCAGTGCTTGGAGTAGTCCTTACAGTGACCAATCCAACAGGACTTGCACCTGTAAAGCCCTTGTATACAGGAATGGGAGGATCCATCAACATCTTAAGGTCACTGCCGCAGATGATAATGATAATACTTATGATCCCGGTATCAAGGGCGCTTTTTGGTAAGTCCTACGGAACCAATGCGTGTATCATCGCTATCGCAGCCAGTTGTATCCCAATGTATGCAAGAATGGTAGAATCAAGCCTTCTGGAGATAGAAAAAGGTAAGATCGATGCAGCCAAGGCGCTTGGAAGTACCAACTTCCAGATAATAACCAGGGTTATCATTCCTGAGACGCTCCCATCTCTTGTAAGAGGATATACTCTTGCAGTCATATCAGTAATATCTATGACAGCTCTTGCAGGAATGTTCGGCGCAGGCGGAATAGGTGATATCGCCGTAAGATTTGGTTATCAGAGGTTTCAACACGATGTTCTGTTTGCAACTGTATATGTCCTTGTAATACTGGTGCAGGGCATACAGCTGATTGGAGACCGTGTTTCGAGACATATACTAATAAAAAGGCACCTGCTATCATCCGGCGCAGGGCTAAAAAGGAGGAGACATTATGAAAAAAAATCTGACAAAAACACTGAAACTAACAACATCACTACTGGTGTCAGCAGCCATGTTGGCAGCCTGCGGACAGACAACTAGTACAGATAATAGTGGTGCATCACAGGAAAGCAGCAATGAAAATGCCTCCGATGCTCTTGCTATTACAGACACTCAGATACCTGACATAGATCTGTCTGCATATGACATATCACAGTCTAAGCTTGGTACTGTTAACTCAGACGGGCTTAGAGAGATCACAGCTATCGCAGATCTCACACCACACTCAGAGCTTCTTGAGTATGTAGAGCCGGCACTTGAAGCTGCAGGACTTAAGGTAGTACTGGTAGCAACAGCTGCTGATGCTACAACTCTTGAAAAGACTCAGAACGGTGAGATCGACTTCAACTTCTATGCTCACTGGCCATATGTTAACGATCAGAATGAAACCAATGGTTTTACTATAGTCAATGCAGGTGACATTCATGTAGAGCCTATCAGAGCATATTCGGATAAGTATACATCAGCTGATGAGATTCAGGATGGAGATGTTGTAGCTATCCCTAATGATGCCACTAATGAGTACAGAGCTCTTAAGATCCTCGAAGATCAGGGACTTATAACACTTGATGACAGCACAGATTCTACTCTTAGCGCTACTGTAGACAGCATCGTATCATATGAGAAGCAGATAGAGATCGTAGAACTTGACTCAGCTCAGATCATTCCTACCAAGGATGACTTTGATTTCTTCATTACCAATACAAATAAGGCACTTGAAGCCGGCATCACATCTAATGTTCTCTTCTCAGAAAGCGGAGATAACAACCCATTTGCCAATATCATTGCGGTGGCAGAGGGCAATGAAAACGATCCTGCAATTTTGGCAGTAGTTGCAGCACTTAGATCAGATGCAGTTAAGAAGTTTATCGAAGAGAAGTACAACGGAGCAGTTATACCGGCAGAATAAGATAATATCTTTTCTTCGAAATAATTATGGGTTCTAAAGGATCTTGGAAGATTATCTATGGCAAGTTAACCAATCATTTATCTTTTGGCAGGGAGCAGGTGCAGACTATATGACAATCAATCAAATAAGATATGTGATCTATATAGCTAAGTGTGGTTCTTATAACAAGGCAGCGGAGCAGCTCTTTGTAGCTCAGCCTTCGCTTACCAATGCAATTCAGGATCTTGAAAAAGAGCTTGGAATAACAATTTTCATACGAGGATCTCACGGTGTGTCACTTACTCCTGATGGTGCAGAGGCGCTGCTTCACTTCAGACACTTGTATGACCAGTATGAGGACATCGTGGACAAATACTGTGTCAATCATGATATCAGGAAGAAGTTTGGAGTTTCGACTCTGCACTATTCATTTGCGGTAAAGGCTTTCGTAGAACTTGCAGAAAGTCTTGATACAGCCAAGTACGATTTTGCCATCAGAGAGAGCAGAACTCTTGATGTCATAGAAGATGTCAGGAAGAAGCGAAGCGAGATCGGAATACTGTATCTTAACGATTTCAACAGAGTCTTTATCAAAAAATTACTCAGACAAAAGGAGCTTGAATTTCATCACCTTAAAAGTTGCAGAGCGTATGTATACCTTTGGAAAAAACATCCTCTTGCTGACCGTACAAAAATAAACTTTGATGATCTCAAAGGATACCCATGCCTGTCTTTTGAACAAGGTGATGAAAGCTCTTTTTATATGGCTGAAGAAGTCCTCAGCACAGAAGATTATGACAGAGTCATAAAGGCCTGTGACAGGGCTACGATGCTCAATCTCATGAAGGGTCTGAACGGTTATACGCTGTGTTCCGGAATTATATGCGAGGAACTTAATGGAGACGACTTCGTAGCTGTTCCTTTTGAAGATGATAGGATTCAGACAGACAGTTCTATGGAGATAGGATATATCACCGGCAAGCATATAAGCCTTAGCAGCATCGGACAGATGTATATCGATGAGATCAGAAAATATCTAGATGATATTGAAGAGCAGGGCAGTGAAGATACAACAGAACCTTTAAAGAAAATCGTGTAATGAGACTTCCCATCCTGGAGGAGCAGTATCTTCGAAGAATTTATGAGTATATATAGTTCCCCATGTGGGCTGATGATAGAAAGCTGAGAGAAGCGTTAACTCTCAGCTTTTTCTATGACCATATCTTCAAGAGCAAATCTGACTATTTCTTCAGGATCTGACGATGGGCTTATCCAGTCATCAATCTTATCTGTTGGAAGTATGAGAGGCATTCGGTCGTGAATCTTGGCTAGTTCTTTGGTTGGATCTTTTGTCAGGACGACAAAGACAGGATAACCTTCTTCAATGCGGTACAGGCCGCACAGCCAGGTCACAGTTAATCCGGCAGGCTGGATTGCAAACTTATCACCGGTTTTTTCTTTGCCATCAGGGCTTTTAAAGTGTTGCCATTCATAGTAATAGGAAGCCGGAATGATGCATCTGTGAGATTTCCAGGCATCTTTAAAGGTGGGCTTAACACTTGCTGTTTCCATGCGGGCATTGAAAAGAGTTCTCTTATTATCTTTGGATAGAAAGCCCCATTGCATGGGATATGCACATCTCTCACCTTTGGGATTTGGAGCAAGGACAGGTACGATATCAGTAGGGCGGACTTCGCCATAAGTTATGAATGGCCTTGCGTAGCTATCAATAAATTTCTGTACGAGTCTCGATCTTGAGGCTGCATCTATTATATCTTTTAATTCAGGAAGGTCTTTTTCAAGAGCGTATCTGGTACACATAATATTATCTCCTGCAGGTAAGTGTCTGACTTTACAATGAACATATGTTTTCATGACAGTTATACAATAATTCGCCTACATATTTTGTTCGAATAGGTAAGAAGGACTGCTTGTTATGTGAACTGATTTATGGTGCTTCATCTATGTGGATTGTATCGTCGAGGTAATTGTCTGTTACATCTGTCTGCATCTTAGCAAGTTCGTCATCAAATCCTTTAAGTGCATCAAATGGACTGAATATCTTCGCCCGTCTTGAAAGGTCCATGGCAGGATGCTTTAATGAAAAACTGTCGTATTTATCATGCACAGGCTTTCCTTTCTCTAAGACATTCTTATATCTGAAAGAGGAAGGGAATGCATTGCTATATGTGTTATTCATAGCGTTCCTCCTTCGTTACATAATTCAATAAGTATAAGGTTATATCGAATCATCATAATATAGAATCGTTCGCGCTTTTATTTCATAAGGCTTAAGCCTTATGCCCACCAATCTGCTCATTTCTCATTCTGGTTGTTGCACCTTCTAAAAAGTTTGTTCCTTTTAGTAGGGCATTGGCTCCGTACTTGTTTCTGACTTCAAGAAGAGCAGCGTGAATTTTCTTCTCCCTATCCAAGGCATCATAATCAGTAAAGAGATCCAGCTGATATATTCCATCATCGCTTGTAACATCGCAGGCACTGACACCGAGCCTTCTAAGCAGGATCCTGTGATCGCTCTTTTTGGCAATGTCCTGCATGATCTTAGGAATGATGATATTTGCAGCATTAGTAGCGGCAGTTAATCTGACAGTTCCGTTGGAGTGAGCAGGATGGAGTCTTCCGTACCAGTCGATGGATAGTCTTCCATCATATTCAGGGAAGTACTCCATGCTTTTGTAATCGTAACTTATCCACCAGGTGAATCTTGATGATACAAGGTTCTTTTTGTACATATCGCAGCACAGTACGTCGATCATCTCTTTAAATACAATGCAGGCCTCTTGGTATTTGTAAGGCCTTGGAAGTACCTGACCATTGGTAAGGGAGTGGTTGTCGCTCTTGTAGTGCTTAATATCATACATGGTGACAGGTTCTATCCCCCATGCATGATCGATCAGTATTTCTGCATCAATACCGAAGATTTTATACAATAACTCTTCATCCAGCTGTGAACGTTCAGCTATATCACCCATGGTGTACATATGATTGCTGGCAAGTCTTGCAGCTTTGCCACGACCTATCTGCCAGAAGTCGGTGAGAGGCTTATGCTCCCATAAAAGAAGCCTGTAGCTTTCTTCCGTAAGTGATGCGATCCGGACTCCGTCTTTATCGGCGGGAGCTTTCTTAGCCACTATGTCCATGGCAACCTTGGCAAGGTATAGATTGGTTCCGATCCCGACAGTTGCCGTGATGCCAGTATTCTTAAGAACATCACGTATAATGGTCAGCGCCATGAAGTGGGCCGGATGCTGGCAGGCCTTTCTGGCGGCATCTTCATAGAAGTGCAGATATGGTGTGCAATCAATAAAACATTCATCAATGCTGTATACATGGACATCTTCGGGTGATACATACTTTAGGTATATTCCATATATCTTTGCAGAGATTTTTTCATATTCCGCCATACGTGGAGTTGCCGTGATATAACGCACTTTGGTATGGTGGAGCTTTTCATATTTACTTATCGCTTGTTTGGCTTCAAAGAGTCTAGGCCTACTGGGAACGCCGATACCTTTAAGAGCAGGAGATACCGCAAGGCAGATGGTCTGATCGGATCTGCTTGTATCTGCTACGAGAAGCTTGGCACTTAAGGGGTCAAGACCTCTGGCTACACATTCAACAGATGCATAGAAGCTTTTCATATCTATGGCGATGTAAGTTTTTTGGTTAATATCCATATGATCTAATGTCTTTAATGGTGCAAATCTGAGCACTGATCAGGTTTTGGCAATCAGGGCTAAGCAAACAGGATGTGTTCCTATCAGGCAAAGATGCTTAATCTGTGGCGAGCTTGCCAAATATTTTGAAAGTATTATATTCGCCTACCTCAATAGGCTTGTACTTGGCATTGAGTGATACAAGGAATGTTCCCGATTTATTGACTACATATTTTTTGATATAAGTCATTCCATCCAGAAAAAAGAGTCCGATGTCACCTGATTCGAGCATGTCTTTCTGTTCGATCCAGACAAGCTCTTCGTCATGGAACCTTGGTTCCATACTGTCTCCTGTAATGTATACGCCAAAGTCAGCTTTATTAGGAACAGGTTCTGTGATCTCCATCATTTCGAAGTTCTCTTCATCAAGAAGATTACCGGTACCTGCTGATGCAGAAATAAGGGCTATCTTCATGAGACGAGGCTTTATATCGATAATATCTGAGCTGTGCTTCTTGTAATCTCCGGACTTTTTGAGAAGATCAATGTATTCGAGTGCCTTCTGAGTCCCTTCAGAATTAAGTTCTTTAAAAGGATCCAGAGGATTCTCACCAATGAATTCTGTGTAAATATCGCTTATCTTAAGTATCTCACAGACCGTCAGAAGAGCTTCGGCGCTGGGGGTAGTGTTCCCTTTCTCCCAGGCACTGATTCCTGCATTGGTAATAACGATATTGTGCTCTGCAAGCTGCCTGGCAAGATCTATCTGGGATAACTTCATCGCTTTGCGATGTTTTGCAATAACTTTACCTATGTCTTTTTTCATGTTTTCCTTTCCTTTTTGCTATAGCTGTTATAAGGGAAATGATAAAATCTAAAATCCAGTTCAATGCCCTTAGCAGAATGAACGTGTGCAAGGAGTGTTATCATCTGGAATTTACTTTCAAGTCTATAACTAAAACATAACATATTTTTACGCAAAAATCAATTCACAATTGACATTCACGAGTTGCGTTGTATATAATATCAATGTATAGTAGATTGAAGTTTAAGGTAATTCAGCGTAATTCGGCAGATGGACTCCATCATTACAAGGAAACAGAGAAAGGTCGTGATATTGTGTGTGAAAAAGTTGAAAGATATGCAAAAAAACGTGTCGAAGAGAATAGAATAAAGACCTTGACGCAGAATGTTAAAGTGCTAATGAAAAACACATCTTTTACAATGGAACAGGCTTTTGATAGCTTGGAAATTTCAGAGATGGATAGAACAATTATTTCTGAACAACTTCAAGTGTAATGGTCATATGAGTATACACATCATAATGTGTTTGGATGGCGGTAGATCTTAAAAAATCTACCGTTTTTTTATGTTGACTATTACGTTACGTAATAGTTTATATTTGTAATTACAAGAAGATAAATGATTACGAGTTTTTTATATCATACAGTCAGTAATCATATTATCAAAGTGTTTTCAAACAAATACAGATGAATTAGAAATGACCTATCAAGGAGATGACTAATGAAACTAAATCGATTATTTTCACCGGATATCTATACTAAAATCATGCTTGCAGATATGGACAAGAAAGATGATATCTACCGCTACGAAATGATGATGCCATTTAAGGGGAAGTGGGATATGTATCATATTCCTATTAAGCCTACGCATCCCGGAGGTTACGATATCATTATGGCCAATAATAGACTGGGACTTATGCCGCCTTCTGAAATTGATACTAATTATAAAGATAGTATTGAAGCGCTATATGATGAGGCTATCTGGGATTCTTGCACGAAAGCTATAGAGACAGCTCTTAATAGATTTGAAGATCAGGGAGTTGAGCTTAAAGTTAAAGAATATCTTTATTCCATATTTCTTGCTAATCCAAAGAATGCTTATACGATCATGAATGAGGGTTACTGTGGTGATGGAGGGATTCCCGGATACATAATGGGATGGCTGATCCCATCTGGTGACACTATTAAGAGGCTTCCGGCTGCACTGGCGCATGAGACCAATCATAATGTAAGGTATCAGTATATAAAATGGACAAATGATATAAATCTTGCAGAGATGATCGTGAGCGAAGGGCTTGCAGAGAATTATGCTACGACGATATTCGGAGAGGAGTTCCTTGGTCCATGGGTTACAAAGACTGATATGGAGCTGATGCCTCTTATTAAAGAGATAATAAGAGCTGGTCTTAATGTGACTGGATTTGCAGAGATAACGGCATATCTTTATGGCGATGAGATGGCTGAGCTTCAGAGTTTTCCAAAAGTGGGACTTCCTTACTGTGCTGGATATGCTACAGGTTACTATCTGATCAAATACTTTCTTGAGAAAACTCATATTCCGATTGAGAAGGCGACAGTTCTGCCTGCTGATGAAATACTTGCAGAAGTGGAAGAATTTTGGACATAAACAAAATCCCCCTCACCAGAAGGTGACAGGGGGGTGAATTAAGTGAGCTTTGATTTATTCCGATACACAGTTCTAGGGGACTTTGTTAGTTACGGAGCATATGGTAAAGTATCAGGTAACTGTTTTTTTAGATATTAGTAATAATCAAATTCTCCAAGAACTCCATTTTTAACTGAGCATATGGCAAAGTACCATGCACCGGTATAGCTTCTTGCCAGATAATCATCACGGGTTCTTACTTCATAGTTGTCATTTGCGTCCCAGATCTCTGCATAGCAGTCAGTATCAATTGTATTGGTACTGGTCTGCCAGGAGATGTTGTATGTAAGATCATCTCTAAAAATTTGAATTCCATAACCTTCTTCACTAACAGTATGAGAATAGATCTTTTCTTCCGTACCGTTTACAAGTGCATAATAAGTATCAGTATTTTCAAATGTCTCACATCTGAGAGAAGTTATGTCTATAGTTGAGCTTCCGTCTGAAACATCTACATATACGTCGTTTTCATAAGGCTCAACACCCATTTCACGCCATGTATCTTCCTCATAATTATCAAAATAGGTCCAGTTGACGTGGATGAGATAGAGTGGTTCGGAGCTTACAGTTGTCTCGAATCCGTAATCATGAACGAAATCAAAGTCAGGAGCTGAGTCAGACATCTTAATAGTATAAGTTTCTTTTTTAGGAAGCGAAGCCTGGGTTTTTACAAAATCATCGCCGCTTCCGCAGGTATAGCCCCAGAAATATTCATCAGTAGCACCAAAGTTGTAGCCGCCTTTTTTGTTATCCCACTCTGTATCTATACTGAGAGTAGCAGTATCTATAGCCGTCCATGTATCAGTGCCGTATTCCATTACATAGATATTATTAAGCTTCATGCTTCTAAGTTCGTTGCAGTCATTAGAATTAAAGTTCTCCATGAAAAAAGACATGTTGCCTTCCAGATAAGAATCTTTGATATGTGTATCATAAGCTGCATAAAGAGTCCATTCGCCGCTCTCTTTATCCTGAATCCACTCTTCAACAACAGTTCCATCAGACCATTCAGGGTCAAAAGCTCTTATAACCATTCTGTACCAGTGATCCTTTTCCCAGGAATAATCTCTTATCCACTTAACACCAGACCCTTCATTGTCAAAAGTATCTGCTGTATCATCCGGATAGACTAAAGTTGCTAGTGCTTTATTGGGATCAGTAGCATGATCGTTTTTCCAAAAAGACAGTATGGCAACTTTGTTATTTGAAGCATTCTGAAGTCCTGCATAAGCACCGCTCCCATTATGCATGTTCCAGTTGCAAAGTGACCAGTAGGTACTGTTTGCATCATCGGAAGTTTTGAAATCAATACTGTAAGCGCTGAAAGCATTAGAAGTATTACTTAGATCAGGATTAAGATATATATTATGCGCCATGCGGTTTTCCGGATTAGGATCAGAAGGATCTATATCATATGGATAGCCTTCCGTTCCAAATGAAGATTCTTCAAAATTTTCGGTATCATCTGCTTGCGATGAGCTATCGCCGGAATTTGATTTTGTTTCACTTTCAGAATCAGTGTCGTTAGATGTTTCGACCTCATCATCTGCTTTTTCTTCATTATCATTTTGCAGTTCAATCGATACGCTTTGTCCTGAACATCCTGCCAGTAGTGATAGTGTCATAACAGATGACAATAATAGACTGCATATTTTTCTTTTCATAATTACCCCTTTTTTGAATGTACTTTGGTAAAACTCCTAGAAGCACAAAATGTATCATTCCCTATTCAATTATTCATTATCTGATAAATTAATAAACAGGTAAAGATATTAATGGAAAAGAATTTAACGGTAATAGGCAGTTGTTCGAATTAAAGATAGAGAGGAAAAAATAATGAATTGATTTAAATTACGAAAATTACGAAAATACGTATTTTTAAAAACTACTAATTGCATATTATATATATTATTGGTATACTTCTTTTTGGTGATATCACTTCTGCCGGCACTGTGATATTGCCTAAACTGACAATTAAATATTGTAGAAGGGGTATATTATGTTCAAGAAAAAGAGTGTTTTGGTTTCGTCGTTATTAGTAGTAGCAATGTCTTTTAACATGATCTCATTCAATTCTTTTGCTGAAGAAGTGCCCGATGAAGAAATCGTCACTATCGATCCCGATGGGGAGAGTGCAACTATCGCTTCCGATGAAGAGAATGCAACAATCGCCCCCGATGAGGAGAACGCAACTATCGATTCTGATGAGGAGGACGCAGCAATCACTTCTGATGAGGAGGACACAACTATCGTTCCTGCGCAGGAGCCTGAAGTAACATACGTGCTGCCAGAAACGCCCGAAGAAGAGACGGAAGTTTTCCCTGAAGAGCCTGTTGTAGCAGAAGAACCTGTTGCAGCAGAAGAATCTGCAGATCCCGGATTCAAAGTTACATTTGCTCTCCTTGAAGATTGGGGAGATGGATACAATGCAGGTGTTACTATCGAGAATACGAGCGATAGGGTTATCGAAGACTGGAAACTGAGCATGGCCTATGATGCTCCGGATTTTACAACAATCTGGAACGGTGTTGTAGAAAGCCATGAAAACGGCGTGTTTGTTATTAATAACTGCGGATGGAATCAGGATATTCCGGTTGGCGGATCTGTATTCTTTGGATTCAGCGTTGGTGCTGCTTTTAATGGCGAACCCACTGATTTTAAAAACCTGAATGCCAAGACAGATACCCAAGAAGAAGACTACACAGTCACTTATGAAGTTATAGCAGACTGGGGGACAGGCTTCACAGGTCAGGTAACTATCACGAACAATACTGACAAGACTATTGAGGACTGGGGACTTGAATTTAATTTTGCCAACGAAATCACACAGATATGGAATGGCATTATCGAACAGCACGAGAACGGAAGATATGTTGTAAAGAATGCAGTTTACAATCAGAATATTCCGGCAGGAGAATCTGTATCTTTCGGATTCAACGTAGTTGCTCCCTGGGATAATCCGGATGTTACAGTAGATTCCTCCGCGCAGATAAATGACTATGTGCTGACAAAGTATTCAGAAGAGGCTGAAGCACTTATTCTCGCAATCTATGGACGTGTTATAAATGCTGTAAACGGATCTTCAATTGAAGGTGCTGTTGTAAGGCTTCGTGAAGGTAAAGACAATCAGGAAGGTGACTTCATTGCAGAAGCAGTCTCAACTGAAAATGGAGATGTACAGTTTGCTGTAAAGGAAGGAGATTATACAGCAGAAGTATCAATCGATGGTTTCATTACCGGATACTTTAACGTTACTGCAGTGGAGCAGGAAACAGTAGAACCTGTAGTAATGGCTATTTCACCGGTGCTTCCTGAAGGACAGTACAGAATAGTACTCACATGGAATCCTACTCCCAGAGATCTGGATTCGCATCTGGATATTTATGGGGAGGATGGTGGAAAGGTCGCCAGCGTTTACTACGGCAGGACAGAACTTAGCAGCAGCGGTGAAGTTGTAGCAACTTTAGATGTTGATAATACCGAGGGATTAGGACCGGAAACTATAACTATAGATATCGACAACGAATATTTTAATGGAAAAACGCTTAAGTATGTTGCCTATAACTACAGCGGCAACCCTGTGATAGCAGAATCAGGAGCAACCGTCAACGTATACAAGGGAAGCGTTCTCGTGGACACATTTGAAGTTCCTACAAGCGGCAGCGGTAATGCATGGTATGTATTTGATATTGACGCAGATGGGGTTCATGAAGTGAACGAATTGATTCAATACAGTTATAGATAAGACATTAAGGACCAGAGGTATTTTTACCTCTGGCTCTTTTGGGGTGAATATATGTGCCCTCACAAATTCTTTGAGGATACTGCACTAAGCTATTGGGAAGTTTTGGGTGTATAGTATAGTTAAAAGCAATACCAAACTATAGTTAAAATCTATAGCTGTAGGTATTGCTTTTTGTTTTGAGGGGGCGTATTATTCATTTAACAGTTAATCCTATCTAAACGGTATGAATAGTATGAAAGCAAAAAGCGGCAAGAGGAGGACATGGTTATGAGTAATATCAAATCTATTGAAAAAGAAGAGAACTGGGGGATAGGAACCAAGTGCATACAGTCAGGATACAGACCAGGGATCGGAGAGCCAAGAGTTCTTCCTATCTACCAGTCTACTACATATAAATACGAGGATCTTGATCAGGTTGAAAGACTTTTTTCACTGCAGGAAAGCGGTAATAAGTATTCAAGAACAGGCAATCCTACATTGAATGCGTTAGAAGCTAAGGTTGCAGCACTTGAAGGCGGAGTTGGAGCTCTTACAACAGCGTCAGGTCAGGCAGCAGTATTCCTTGCAATATCAACTATAGTTCAGGCAGGTGACCATATCGTAGCATCCAATGCCATCTACGGCGGAACCTATACTCTTCTTGATGTAAGACTTAGAAAGCTTGGAATTGAGACAACTTTCGTAGATCCGGAAGCACCAATCGAAGAGCTGAGAAAAGCATTTAAGCCTAACACCAAGATAGTATACGGCGAGACGCTTGGTAATCCGGCACTTGGAATTCTGGACTTCGATAAATTCTCAGCACTTGCTAAAGAGTTCGATGTTCCATTTCTTGTAGATAATACACTTGCAACTCCTTTCTTAAGTAAACCATTGAAGCACGGAGCTGACATAGTCATCCATTCAGGAACCAAGTACATGGACGGACATGCAGTAGCTCTTGGCGGCATCATCGTAGACGGCGGAACCTATAACTGGGCCAATGGCAAGTTCCCTGATTTCGTAGAGCCTGATGAGCAATATGCGAACACCTCTTACACAGGTAAGTTTGGAAATAAAGCATTTATCACAAAGGCAAGAGCTCAGTACCTTAGAGACTACGGCCCGGTACTTAGTCCCCTTAACGCATTCCTTATAAATCTTGGCCTTGAATCACTCCATTTAAGAGTTCCAAGACACTCAGACAATGCGCTGAAGCTGGCTAAGTTCCTGCAGAATAATGAAGCAGTTAACTGGGTCAACTATCCCGGTCTTGAAGATAACAAAAATCATGAGAGAGTGAAAAAATACTTCGACTATGACGGAGCAAGCGGTGTACTTACCTTCGGACTAAAAGGCGGAAGAGAAGCGATAAAGACTTTCTTTGCATCCCTCAAAGTAGCTGCACTTGTAGTACACGTAGGCGATGCAAGAACATCAGTCCTTCATCCTGCAACCAGCACTCATTCTCAGATGAGTCCCGAAGACAGACACAAAGCAGGCATTCCTGAAGATATGATCAGAGTCTCAGTCGGAATCGAAGACGCAGATGACATTATCGCAGATTTTGCACAGGCAATTAATAAAGCAGTAAATATAAGCGAAGTAGAGCAGAAAGCGGTTTGACTTAAACTCGTTGTACCAATAGACAAGTACTTTCAACTGAATTCAGACCTCCGGCAAATAGATACAAATGCCGATTTTGAAAATGTTCCTGATTTTTGTTAGGGGGTTAGGAGCGAAAGTACAGCGTGTTTACGACAGCGAATAAGCCCCTTACAAAAATCAGGGTTATTTTCACATGAGGCATTTGTATCTATTTGCCGGAGGCCTGAATTCAGGGCGGCACCCTTAATTCAACGAGCTTATGAAGCATTTTGGAGGAAGGTATGAATATTGAAGTTGATATAAAGAAATATTTCGAATTACAAAAAGATACAGATCATATAAATGATATAGTCGACATCTCAGTTGAATCTCACGCTTATCTGCCTCAGGTCGAAGATGTTAAGAGCGACTGGCTTTCATTTGTATCAGTTCCGGCATTTAAGATCGCAAGAAAGGAAAATGGCAAAGACTTTGGCTCCTTCCTTTCCCTTGGAACAGGCTCAGGCCTTGACGTTCTTGCGGGCGCGGAGATACTGGGAGCTAAGACCCTTGGCTTTACAGACCTTCAGAAGAGCGTTGTAGATATAGCAAGACAAAATGTTGAAAAAGGACTTAAGAAAACTGGCACCTACAATCTGCTTAGCGGCGCAGGCGACCTCTTTGCTCCATTTGCAAATGAGTCAGAACCTGAAAATCGTCCGAAGTTCGACGTCATATACGAGAATCTTCCGAACGTGCCGCTTGCAGATGACAAGGAAGTCACAGACAGCCGCAACAGTGGTCACTATCTTGAAAAAAGAGTAGAGAAAATCCCTGACAAGGTTCACGGCGATATGCTGGATCTTCACTATCTGGCTCTGGTTCAGGCCGGTGATTATCTTACAGATGATGGATTTGTCTTCTCGCTAATGGGCGGAAGAGTACCTCTTAGCTCTTTTATCAGACTTGGAGAACTGGCCGGGGTACAATCTGAGATCTATACCTTTCAGTGGAAGATTCAGGCTGAGCCTTTGGACGTAATAGGAGGATATGCAAGGCAGGAAGAAGAGGGATTTGGCCCCTTCATATTCTACAGGGCAGAAGACCTTGAAGAAGCCTTTAAGGGAGTCAGCGTAGAAGAGTCCGGCCGAAAAGCTTTTGAAATTGAGAAGGTGCTTGAAGATAAGAGACTTACTGCAACTAAAGCTTTTGAAATCTTCAAAAACGGAGGCAGCATAGGACATACAGTCGTAGTGCTGAAGTCACATGTCTAAAGAACTTGATATAAAGATCAGAAAGATCATCGATGAAGCTATAAAGCTTTTGAATGAAAATAATGAATACAGTAATAACTATGAAAAAGATCATAATGATTCTAATAGTAATATAGGTGATCATCTTATTCATAATAATGAGTTTGATAAAGACATAAATAAAGAAATAAAGGAAGAAATAGCAAGGGTGACATCATCAGTCATTCCGGAGCAGACAGGCTCATTTGAAAAGAGCACGTCTCCACTTTTGAAATATGCAGAGTCATCTACTCTTCATGGATCTAAAGAGACGGAGCCCTTGCTAAGGCTTATCAGGGAAGTATTCGACTATCTTCCCTGGAAGTACAACTACGAAGAAAGAGAAGATAAGAAAGACCTAGGTTCATATATGGGATGGGCAGAGCTTATAGGGCCTGAAGCCCCTTATAAGTCAGATAATTTCTGCCTTGGATTTACATTGATATCACCTTACACTTTGTACCCGGAGCACAGACATCCTGCCATAGAGCTATACAAAGTCCTATCAGGTACTGCAGAATGGACACTTGAAGGAGCGACCAGCAAAAGAGTGCCCGGTGAAGTAATCCTGCATCCGTCTAATAAGATTCATAAGATGCAGACTTATGATCAGACGCTTCTGGCGCTATATACCTGGAGTGGAAATGATGTAGTGACTTTGTCTGAATACGTGTGAAGAACGTAAACTATCCTATAAAGTTATTAAGGATGCTTGTCTGTTCAAGTGTGAGCGGTAGTAAACAATTGATGAGAAAGGATATGACATGGAAAAGATAGCAAGCTTTACAGTTAATCATTTAAAACTAGTACCTGGCGTGTATGTATCACGTAAGGATACTGTAGGAGAGGAAGTGATCACAACCTTCGATCTTCGCATGACAGCACCTAACAAGGAACCTGTTATGAATACAGCAGAAATACATACGATAGAGCATCTTGGTGCAACATTTCTTCGAAATGATGAGGAGTTTGGTGATAGGACCATATATTTTGGCCCTATGGGCTGCAGGACAGGATTCTATCTGGTTCTGGCAGGAGATCTTGATAGCAGGGATATTGTGGACCTTCTTACAAGACTTTTTGAATTCATAAGAGATTTTGAAGGTGATATCCCTGGGGCAGCGGCAAGAGACTGCGGCAATTATCTGGATCAGAACCTTGCAATGGCTAACTTTCTTGCAGCTAGATACCTGGATAATGTGCTCTATAACATAAGCGAAGATCAGCTGGTATATCCGGAGTAAACTATAGCAGATGCCTTTAGAAAAAAACTTATACCAGTTATCTGATACTGGTATATAGGGCATTGAAATAATAAAGATCATAAATAAATAAGGATCATGAAAAAACTCTCGATTTAGAATGGAAACTTGCATCGCAGGAATCTGTTCTAAAACGAGAGTCTTTTCTTCTTACAGGAAACGTGCTATTTTATAGTGGTAAATTTTGAGGGGAGATACTAGTGTACTTACTCATTCATCTTTGATCAGATATGAACAAGTCAGCACATTAGTCGTTTACAAAATCTTCACGATATGGGGTAAAGATATCCAAAAGGATACCTTCTTCCAGACATACGCAGCCATGCTCTACACTGTCTGTCTTTAGAAGCGTGTCGCCTTTTTCTACAATATGCTTTTCGCCATCTATTTCAAACTCGAATCTTCCACTTACTACGTAAGTGATCTGGGTGTGGGGATGATGATGAAGAGCACCTACAGCGCCTTTTTCAAAATGATTCTCAACGGTCATTACATCACCGCTGTAAGCAAGTACGCGCCTTACTACGCCGTTGCCAAGATCTGTAGGCGCTACATCTTTGTGGAATACCCATCTGTCGTTTTTCATACTGAAAACCTCCAAGTTAAATTAGTATTATGAAATATTGTAAGCATAAATGCTCGGAATAATAAAGGGAAAATCTGAACCAGAAATAAATAATATGAATGTAGCAAAAAAACTGTGGCTAAGGCTCTCAATTGAAAGAAAAACAAGGATATACTCACTTACCATCATAACTATAGTGATCGCGGTAGGTGTCTTCAACATGTTTATAATCGGAGGATCAGTAAAAGGCCTAGGCAAGGTTCAATCTGATCTTAGCAAATGTGTTAATGTACAGACTGCATTTGAAGAAGAGAATGCAGCTTTGGAAAAATATATTCGAAATGATATAGATACCAACAAAGAAAATTATGAGAAGGCATGCCTTCATACAAGAGCCTGTATCACAGGGCTTCCCTATTCGTACAGGGATATAGGATCCGAGAGATATGCAAGAACCTGGAGGATCATCAATGCCTACGACTATTATGAATCTCAGAGAAATGAGGTTCTTGATGAGGTCTTGATGGGAGAGCTCAATCAGAAGATCTATGATCTTTATGACATGCAGAACTGCATCTACTCATATATTCAGGATCTTACCAAGATCACTGTCAAAGAGGGAAGCCTTCTGTATTCAATGAAAGAGGTTATTATAGACAGGCTTCCGTTTGTTCTCGTTGTTATAAGCGTTGCAGCTCTTTTTCTTACTATCGCTTTTGGAAGACTTCTGTCGACAACTGTTACAAGGCCGCTCAAGATGCTGGCCGGAGGTGTTCATGATATCTCTGAGAAAAGATTTGATAAAGAGGATATCAAGGTGTCCAATGAGGACGAGATAGGAGAACTTGTAGATACCTTCAATATTATGAAGCATGCCATGTCAGAGCATATAACTACTCTCAAAGAGAATAAGGAACTGACTGACCGTATCCATGAAGAAGAGATGGAGAAACTGGAAATAGAGAAGCAGCTTGGCCTTGCCAAACTCGATCTTTTGCAGAGCCAGATCAATCCGCATTTTCTTTTTAATACTCTAAATGTTATATCCGGAATGGCAGAACTTGAAGATGCAGAAACGACCAACAAGATGATTAAGAGCCTTTCACATCTTTTTAGATATAATCTAAGGACCAGTTCGCAGTTTGTATCATTGTCCCAGGAGATCAGCATCATCGATGACTATATGTATCTTCAGAAGATGCGATTTGGATCAAGGCTTATGTATATCAAAAATATAGCTGATGATCTCGATACGACAAGTATAACGGTACCTGCATTCCTCTTGCAGCCTGTTGTTGAGAATTCAATAGTTCATGGAATCGCTCATATAGAAGAGGGTGGCAGGATAGAACTTAGTGCTTACAAGAAGGACAATACCCTATATATAAAAGTTATGGATACAGGAGCAGGTATGTCCAGGGACAAGGTTGATGAATTAAATGCCAAATCAATCTCCGTAACCCAGGAACATGCAGGAATAGGACTGTACAATGTTCAAAAGAGGATCAACAGCCTCTATAATGACAGCGAAGTGATAGTGGAAAGTACTATGAACAAAGGAACAACGGTGACTATATGTATAAGATACTGATAGCAGATGACGAAATGATAGAGAGAATGGTCCTTAGAAAAAAACTCATCGACAATTTTAAGGACAGGTGCGAGATAAGAGTTGCAGAAAACGGAAGAGAAGTAGTTGATAAATTCAGGCAGTTCGAAGCAGATCTTCTGATACTGGATATCGAGATGCCCGGGATGAATGGTCTTGAAGCTGCTGAGGCTATAAGGAAGATGGGGAGTGATTGCAGCATAATATTCCTTACTGCTTTTAATGAATTTGATTATGCCAAGAAGGCTATCTCTGTTCATGCACTTGAATATCTGTTAAAACCTTGCGATGACAAGGAACTGGTATTGTCTGTCGAAGAAGCCATGAGAGTCAGTATACTAAAAAAATCATCTTCACAGATTGAAAGCTATGAAGAAGGCTCCAGATCACAGGCAAGTACAGCAGATGCTATTTTAAGATACATAGAAGATCACTATGGAGAAGAGCTGTCTGTTCAGGTTATGGCTGATAAGTTTGCTTATTCGGAAGTGTATTTTTGCAGATTATTCAAACAGCACTTTGGTGAGAGTTTTATAAGCTTTTTGACTGATTATAGGATCAAAAAGGCAGTTGAGCTTTTAAAGACAACCGGTATGAGCGTCAAGGAAATAGGTAAAAAGGTCGGATATGAGGATTCTAACTATTTTACCAAGGTATTTAAAAGAGTCATGAAGGCTCTTCCGAGTGAATATAGGACTACGGATCAGTGAGATAACTTCATCAGATTATTTATGAATTATAAAGAGTTAAAATCAAAAAGCTTTCAAAATTGTGCATATTCAACATATTTATCAAAAGAATATTATCTAAACTATACATAATAATTAATTAAAGTTCAAAATTTACTACCCGATGTAAAAATATTGCTATTTTGTACCTTTATTTCCCGCTTATATAATGTGCTTGTAAAACAAACTACATAATAACGGGAGGGTACAAAATGAGAAAAAAACTTTTCAGTGCACTTATGAGCGCATCTATAGCAGTAGCCATGATGTCAGGCTGCGGCCTCAATGCTCCTGCCCAGACTGAAGGCAGTCAGGGCACTTCACAGGAAGTAAAAGAGAATACAGAAGATACTAATGTATCTGAGGAGCAATCAGAGTATGAGGTTAATGAAGCAGCAGCTGCTGATCCTGCTGTAACTCTTACTATGGCAGAGGTTAATCCTATTGAAGGAACTATCTGCGGAGCTATGGATACCAAATTTAAAGAAGCAGTAGAAGCCATGTCTGGCGGTTCTATTACGATTGATCTTCAGGGCAGCGGTGTTCTGGGTGTAGAAGCAGACATCCTTGATGGTATGCTTGGCGGAACAGGAACAGTCGATATCTGCCGTATTTCAGCATTTGCACTTAATTCATACGGATGTGACAAGGCAACACTTCTTTCACTTCCTTACACTTTCCAGGATAGAGATCATTTCTGGACATTTGCTAATTCAGATCTTGCTCAGGACTTCCTCAATCAGTCATCCGAGATAGGTCTTGGAGTTAAGGGACTGTACTATGGTGAAGAGGGCTTCCGTCATTTCTTCACAGCACCTGATAAGCCAATCTCATCTCCTGAAGATATGAAGGATATGAAGATCCGTGTATCCAATGACCCTGTTATGACAGCAATGGTTCAGAATCTTGGAGCAACACCTTCACCTGTTTCTATGTCAGAGATATATCAGTCACTTCAGAATGGAACAATTGACGGAGCTGAGCAGCCAACTGCTAACTATAAGTCCAATTCCTTTGATGAAGTTGGTCCAAACCTTACAATGGACGGACATACACTTGGCGCTATGATGACTATAATCACAGAGAAGTCATGGGGCGAGCTCACAGAGAATCAGCAGCAGGTAATCCTTGATGCAGGTAAGATCGCATCAGATTATTGCAGAGAAGTATCTGAGCAGAAAGAGAATGAAGTTCTCGAGCAGCTCAAAGCAGATGGACGTACCATCATTGAAGTTGAAGATAAGACTCCTTGGCAGGAAGCTTGTAAGCCAATCGTAGAACAGTATGCAACAGGAGATCTTGCAGATATCTATCAGCAGATCCTTGATATGGCAAAATAATATTTTTTAAAAAAGTTTCAGGCCTCGGATGATTTATGGCACTTGTATGGCAATACTTATATAAATGTCATGAAATAAATTCCGGGGCCTGAATATTGGGGTTGATGGATCATAATAGTTGACCTGGCCTGATAAAAAAGATTTTTATGTATTACGATTGGGGGTTATCATATGCCTGAAATTTTTAATAGACTTCGAAAAATAGAACCCATCTACCAGCTGGTATACAAGATATTTCTTAATATCTGTAAGATACTCCTGGTTGCGGATATCTTGATCACGAGCTGGATCGTTCTTGCTCGTTATATTACAGCTATTCCCGCTCCAAACTGGGGTGAGGAACTTATTCTCACACTTATGGCTTACATGGCAGTATTATCAGCTGCACTTGCGATAAAGAGAAATGCACATATCAGAATGACTTCTTTTGACAGATATCTTCCCAAGAATATGATCGTAGCTCTTGATCTTGTGGCTGATGTTGCAGTGCTGATACTTGCTATCATCATGCTGGTCATTGGCTGGGAGTATGCTCTGTCGATCGGCGCTAAGGGAACTTACATCAGTATGCCCTGGCTTTCTAAATTCTGGATGTATTTTCCTGTTCCTCTTGCAGGAATTGCCATGATATTTTTTGAAATAGAGAGGATCGTTCTTGATATTGAGAGATTTTTTACAAAGGAGGTTAAGGCATGACTATTAATACTACAGCTATCGCACTCCTTCTTATCAGCTTCCTTGTAATGGTATTTTTGAGATTCCCGATTGCATATTCGGTTGCGATATCATCTCTTTTATGCCTTGCATATCAGGGTCTTCCGCTTGCAACATTGTCACAGCAGATGATCAAGGGTATCAGCTCTTTCTCCCTCATGGCTGTACCGTTCTTTATCACGATGGGCGTTTTGATGGGATCGGGTGGTATCTCTGAAAAACTTCTGAATCTGGCAGACGCCTGTGTAGGCTGGATGACAGGTGGACTTGCAATGGTCAACATTGTAGCATCCTATTTCTTTGGAGGAATATCCGGTTCTGCAGCAGCTGATACTGCATCTCTTGGATCACTTGAGATACCTATGATGGTAGACAGAGGTTATGACAAGGACTTCTCAACAGCAGTTACTATCTCATCTTCAGTAGAAGGTATGCTGGTTCCGCCATCTCACAACATGGTAATCTATGCAACTACCGCAGGCGGATTATCAGTTGGATCACTCTTCCTTGCAGGTTATCTTCCGGGAGCACTTCTTGCAGTATGTCTTATGGTTGGATCATATATCATTTCTAAAAAAAGACATTATCCCAAGGGAGAGAAGTTCAGCCTTAAGAGACTAGGAAGAGAGTTCAGGACTTCTATCTGGGCACTGTCAGCTATACTGATAGTAGTAGTGGGAGTTGTAGCCGGCGTATTTACAGCTACAGAGTCTGCGGCTATTGCAGTTATCTACTCACTTCTTGTAAGTATTTATGTTTATAAGGGAATTACATGGAAAGGTGTATGGAAAGTAATTGATTCTTGTATTGATACTCTTTCTATAGTTTTAATACTAATAGCAACATCCAATGTATTCGGTTACTGCCTTACAACTCTTCATGTTCCGGAAATTGCAGCCAAGGCTATAACAGGAGTATCCAGCAATCCTTATGTGATCGCCCTCCTTCTTAATGTGATACTTCTGGTACTTGGTATGATCATGGATATGGCACCTATCATCCTGATATCAACACCAATCCTTCTACCGATCGCTACATCAATCGGCATTGATCCTATCCAGTACGGAATCATGCTGGTACTTAACTGTGGTATCGGACTTCTGACTCCACCTGTAGGAGCAGTATTGTTCATCGGTTCAGCTATAGCTGAAGAGCCGATGGAGAAGGTAGTCAAGGCTCAGTTACCATTCTATGTGATGATGATCATTGCACTTATCCTCATTACATTTGTTCCTGCCATCAGTCTTGTAATACCTAACCTGCTTGGATACTAATAGAGATTGATTTGGAACTTTTATGATCATGACTCCCGGCTGCCACAGGCTGGGAGTCTATTTTAATAGGCCTATGCATTAAAAAACATTTTGATCAAACAAATATTTTTAAAATAAAACGTTTTTATAATAAAACAGCAAATTATTAAAATGCGGAGAAAAGAGAATATGAAATTTGAATATAAGTTCAGGAATACCAAGGGTGATTATTTTATATTCAATATGAGTAATATATACAGTCAGTGGACTGCACTTGTAAATATCATATTTACAGTTGCCATGGCGGTGCTTATAGTTGCCAGATGGAGTGATGCTCATTTGTTCTTTAAAGGGATCATGGTATTTGGGCTTTGCCTTTTTCCTGTGATACAGCCTGCAACTATATACATAAGGTCGTCTGCTCAGGCAGAGAGCATCAAAGATGAGACACTGCTTTATTTTGATGATGCCGGTATGCATATAAGTGTTAATAGTCATAGTCAGATGATAAAATGGAAGGACTATAAGGCAACTATAAACAGACCCTTTGTACTGATTCCTGTTCCGGATGGTCAGCATGCATATATTCTTACAGACAGGATCTTAAAGGGTCAAAGAAAAGAATTGTATAATTATATCCAAGGAAGAAAGCAGAGGGTGCTTTTCTAAGGAGATGCTGTATGGCAAAAGATCTTTTTTCATACAATAAAATAAGAATATTTGTATGTATAGTGCTGATCCTGGGATTTGTTTCAGGACTGATCATGGGATGTGGAAAGACAGATACAGGAGATGATGTTCTACCTCAGTACAGGACTATATGTGAAGAATATAAGGATGTTAATCCCAAGTACGTTTTTTCTTATGCAGAGAATCAGGCCAAGGATTATCCTACATCACTTGGGGCGTTCAGATTTGCATATCTTGTCCATGAGAGGTCTAAGGGCAGGATCCAGATAAGAGTATATACGGATTCGGAGCTTGGAGATGAACCTGATCTTGTAAGAGAGCTGACAAGAGGCGGACTGGACTTCATACGAGCATCTATGTCAGGCCTTACCGAGTACAATGATGAAGCCAATGTCCTTGTCATGCCATATTTATACAAGGATGCGGATCATATGTGGAAGGTTCTGGACGGAGATATAGGGCAGGAGATAATGGACTCATTTGATGGAACAGGCATGGTAGCACTATCCTGGTATGATGCAGGTGTCAGGAATTTCTATTCAGATGAGCCTATAAACTGTCTTGAAGATATGAGCGGCAAAGTGGTACGTATTCAGGATTCGGATATCATGGATGATATTATAAAGAGTATTGGAGCGATACCTTATCCTACTATGTTCGATGAGGTCTATTCTGCCTTGCAGACAGGCCGCGTAGATATCGCTGAGAACAACTTATCAAGTTATGAGTCTATGGAGCATTACAAGGTCGCTTCATATTATATAGTCGATGAACATACCAGAATTCCTGAACTGCAGCTCATATCGCAGACTACATATGATAAATTAACTGATGAAGAAAAAGATATCATAGTATCCTGTGCCAGAGAATCAGCCATGTACGAAAGGCAGCTCTGGAAGGAAAGAGAAGAAGTATCACTTGAACGTGTCATGGATGGAGGCTGCCATATAATATATCTTTCTGATGAAGAGAAAGAAAGATTTAAAAAAGCTGTTGAAGGTGTATATGAGAAATACTGCAGCGATTATATGGATCTGATAAATAGGATTCAGGAATACTGACTTACTGTTTCGTAATTGGGATAAGCCACCGATTAGGTGAAAGTTAGTGTACTGGCACGATGAGATTTAAGCATTTTGTCAGTAACTAGTGTTAAGAAATAACATATATTATCCGATATATATGAAGAGATAAGTATAGGTATGCCCTGCTGATGACTTGACTCTAAAGTCAGCCTTTAAAATGGATTTAAGGTTTTTCTACATGGAGGTAGATATTATGGCAGGTGGTTTTAGGATTGAGGCGTATTCGCCTTTTTATAGCAATAATATGTTAAAAACCGGAAGTAATGGCGGACGAAGTGTGTCCTCATATGCTTCCGGTCTTTTTGCGTCTTCAAATGCAAAATCATTAGGGGATGATTCTTTTAACAAAGTAGCTGATGGAATAAATGATGATGCCAAAAAGCGTAAACAAGATCAGCTCAAACAGATAAGAGACAGTCTTCGTCAGATGCAAAAGGAGCAAAGACAAAAAGAGTATATGGATCAGATGAAGCAGATGCAAAGAGAGCAGTTTCAAAAGACTGGAATACTGGATCCTAAGCCTTCGAACTACGTGGATGATTTCCTCAAAATGTCCGGAGCACCTGATGAAGAAGAGGATGAAGAAGAGCTTGTAATAAAAAAGTATAACTATAAAGACGTTGCTAATAAGATACTTAGGGCAAAGAATTCTCAGAGCGCAGGTCAGGCGGTACTAAGTGCTAAGAGAAAAGTCCTTGAAGTTAAGCGTATGATAGGAAGAGGCGAAGGAGACCCGGAAGAGCTGCAGCTGGCACTTACTCATGCTAAGAGAATGGAGATGGCTGCCAGGAAGAAAAAGCATCATTTAGAACTTGAAGAATTCGTAGAACATTCTCAGAAGCGCAAAGAGAATATGGATAAAGAAGAGGATCAGACTCAGGATCTTAAATCTATGATGACAGAAGCTGCAGAACTTGAAGTAGAAAAGCAGGAAG